>NZ_MKIE01000008.1 GCF_001855385.1 Andreesenia angusta
AGAAGATCGGGAGTTACATAAAGTTCTACAACGAGAGCAGATATCAAAAAAGATTAAAGTGCCTGACTCCGATTGAATATCGAAATCAAGCACTATTAACCTAATACCATGATGTTTAATTTAATTAACTGTCTACTTGACAAGGATCAGTTCAAAAATTCGTTCAGGCTTTTGTTTTTTATATCTGTATCTTTTTCAAGGTAGCCTCTTATTATAGCTTCAGTAGGGAGGTGGATATCAAGCTGCAACTTGGATTCTGTCATGCTCTCCAAGACAAATTCAAGTATAATGGCCTCAGGGCTGTCGTGAAGGCAGAGACAAGACCCACCGTACACCATTCCTTTTCAAATGGCGCTTGTAGAAGGCGCTGTCATATCTGTTACGTGCAAATCTATCCAGCTTATGGACGATAACGGTATCAAATAAACAGTTATTGCTATCTTTTATCATCTGAAGAAACTGGGGTCTGTTATCTGTAGTTACAGAGCGTGCTTCATCTTCGTACACTTTAACTATTTGAATTCCATTTCTTTCTGCATACTCTTTGATTGCCCTTGATTGGGCTTTAATAGACCCTTCTCTTTGGTTATCAGAGTTGTAACGGCAATATATAGCTGCTGTCACTTTAATCACCTCGCAAGTACTTTGATTATGACAACTTCATGTAGAATAAATTTAACCCAAAAGAACACCAGTTCGACTGGAGTTCGAAATAAAAGTCACTAGATATACTCTAGTAACTTTTGATTTATGGTTCAAGATAGTTGATATTCTTATTTCGAACATACTATCATAAAGTTCAGTGAAATTAAAGCTTATAGTGGATTACTTTGAAATCAAATTAAATCCATTAACAGGATCCCAGGTATATGAAAGACCCAGATTAGTTACAAAGTCGTAAGTTAGAGGTATATAATTTATATTCTTATAATTGATTATTGGATAAGTATTATTTACCCATAAGTTGTTGACTATTATGCCCTTATTGACTTTTGTTACATATGCAGACATTCCACTCCAAGAAGAGCCATCCGTGAACATATGTTTAAATTGCTTAGTATTCTTAAGTCCAATCGTCCTAGAAAACTTCAAATTACTAGCATCAGTCCAGTTATAATTTATATCAAGATAATATACTATATCAAAAGTTATAGGAATATAGGTTATATCTTTGAACAGAAGTGGAGGATATTTTGCATTTGCAGTGTTTATATTGACTCCATCAATTTTAACCGAAGTATTTGGAACTTTGGCAGAGATTTTTACGGGAGATGTAGCATTACTTCCACCAGAAGTAGAGGGAGTAGAGCTACCGCTATAAGGGCATCTTCCATTTGGATGTAAATGAGCAGGTTTACCTCCGCAGTGGTAGTGATAGTAGCCTAGTCCACTTACATTTTTGTTGTCTCTGTGTCCTCCGGAACTATCGGTTCGTCCGCTGTGTCCAAATGCAACTGATGATGTCAAAAGTGCAAATGATACTGCCAATAATGATGCTTTTTTCATAAAACGCTTTTTTTTCATTTATCAAAACCCCTTTATATATGAATTGGTATTACTTACAAGTTATCTTTAAAACTTTCTGTATACATTAGCTTTAGATTCTAAGAGTTAAAATATCTCAAACACTCCCAATGGCTCAAAATAAACTATGTAGTTATCTACTGTAGCAAATAACCCGTGTTTTTCTCTGTAGTAATTCAGGGCGCTTTCTATAAATTCCTCAGTAACCTCCAGAAAATATGCCAGCTCATGCCTATTTCTCACCCCTGATTTATAGGCATTCACTAAGTCTATAAGGCCTATAAGCTTTTCATATTCCCAGTTATGGGCTGTTTTCTCAAGCTTTCTATTGGAGACTTCCGATTGATCCAGTATGTCCCCCACAGTAGTGTAGTGGTGGCCTAGTTCTTCAGCTATTAAACAGGCCTTTTCTGCATTAGTAAGATTGTTGTTTATGGCAATATTGCTATCAGAATAGAGCCCCTTAAATATTTTCAAATTATATCTTACAGCCCCTTTAATACCTTACAATCCTTAAATTAGAGTATATTTCCACCTATTCCTATAAATAAGCTGATATGAATATCTCATATCAGTAGCTTATCAAAACTATTTACTATACTCTTCTAACAACTTTAGAATATCCCTAGAACATCAAGTTCCTTTAGGGTGGAGCTCCTTGCACCTTCCCAAAGTACAAGCCCCTGTAACTGCCTTTATATCTGAAAGGCTTTTAGCCCCATTATCTATAGCGTCAACTATCTCTTGCTCGGTTACATTGGAGCAGTAGCATATTATAGTGGACATGGTGTTAATCCTTCTTTCTTTTAGAAAGCACATACTTCTTGAAATTCTCAATTTCTTGTAACTCATCTTCGGTATACTCGTCTCCATCGTGATGGGCCGCTATGATATGTACTTCTTCTATATTGCGAACATCCGTCCTGCCTAGAAGGTAGTCTAGAGATACGTTGAAAAAATCAGCTATTTTTTCTAATAACTCTAATTCAGGAACTTGCTTTCCTTGTTCATATCTTGAAATAGAGCTTTTATTCAAAAAAAACTTTTCAGCTAATTTTTTTTGAGTAAGATTTCTTTCTTGTCTTAGCTCTTTAAATCTTTGTTCAAATGAAGTCAAGACAACATCACCACCTTAATATACATTATATTGTAAGTTGCTTAAAAAGAAATAAAAATTGCGTAAGAAGAAACTTTTTTACTAAAGAGGTTGATAGATTGCGTGAAAAGCATATAATAGAGATAATTAAGTTGCATTAAAAACAATTTCCGGGGGTGGAATTTTGGAAAAAGAAAAGTTAATATGGATGAAAAAATTCTAATTAGTATAAAACCTGAAACTAAAGCACATATTTCTGGCTCTTAAAGATTTATAGATTCTAAAAGTGATATGTTGATTCAGATTTCAGATGTTTTTGTTGGAACTCTAAGGAACATTAGAACAGGTAATCTCAGAGCTTCTTTATCACTCTGATAGCATACAGAACTTAAATATATTGTAACTTTTCAAATCAATTCTAGGATAGCATTATCAAGAATACTCGTTTGGTGTCTTTTTATCTTCTTCAATGTGTTCACAAAATGGAGTTATCTATTTAGATTATGCTTATTGTTTGATATAATCTAGAGAAAAGCTAATAACTACAATCAGGGGGTAATGGAGTGGCAGAACTAGGAGCAATAATGACATGGACTTTCACAGGGGAAACAGGGATTCCGAATGAAATAGGAGAAATCCTTGTAGATGGAGAAGTTCCAGAAGTAGCATACAAGACTATAAGGGACGTAGCAGTAATAACAAACAAGAGAATCATAATAGCGGACAAGCAAGGTATAACCGGAAAGAAGGTAGAGGTATATACGATACCTTTCAAGTCCATCGTAATGTACTCAAGCGAAAATGCTGGACTATTAGACTTCAATGCGGAGCTTGAGCTTTGGACTAGGGCAGGCAAGTTCAAGCTGAATCTAAACAGGGGCGTAGATATCAGAAAACTGGACAGGATAATCGGAAAGCACATATTATAGGAAGAAACTCGACACAAATATCAAATGTGTCTGTATCGAGTCTACCATAAAAAGCCTCAAGGCCTGAACAATTAAAAATTCGTTCAGGCTTTTTACATACAGAAAGGAGGAGCCCATTTGAAAAAGCATAAGCAGTTCGGAATAATGGTTGGTTTAAATAAAAAGTCATCTTTTGAAGGTTGGTTCTGCAAGATCGACGACAGAGAAAACGATTTGATGATATCAGTTATATGGGGATATACGACAGATGAAAAGACAAAACATTCCTTTATCCAGTTTCAAGACTCTCTAGAGCATAGAACTAGATATATTCGCTATCCCATTGAAGCGCTGAGCTGGACAGAGGACCCTTTTACGCTGAACATAGGGAAGAATCGACTGTCCCAAGAAGAGATGAAACTTGAATTCGTATCAGAGGGAGTGGAAATCAAAGGTGAGTTTCGCTTTGGAGAATTCGAGACGATAGAGGAATCGTTCCTAAAGCCAAATATAATGGGCTGGCTGAGCTATCTTCCGAATGAATGCAATCACGCCATCATAAGCATGAATCATAGAGCTTGCGGCAGTCTTAAAATAGGTGGCAGTGAGTGGGAGATTTCAGAGGCCGACTCCTATATAGAGAAAGACTGGGGTACAGGCTTTCCAGAGGAGTACGTATGGGTTCAGGACAACAGCTGGGAAGGCAGTTCTGTAGTCTTCAGCTACGCCTCTGTTCCGATGCTTGGAAAGCACAGGAAGGGCTTTTTTCTACTGCTCCACCACAGAGGCAGAGAGTACAGGTTCAGCAGTATAGAGGGAAGCAAGATGCTGGACTTCAAGGCTACAGCGGAAACATTTGAAGCCACAATCAAGAAAGGGAAGTACATATTGAACCTAAAGGCAAGGCAGCTGAACCCAGTGGAACTGGCTTCGCCGGACTCGGGAGAGATGAAGGCCAAGATAAGGGAGTCGCTAGACGGCAGGATTGAGTTGAGTTTAGACGAAAAAAACGGAAGGCTGTTAAGCCTGGAAAGCGAAAGGGCATCTATAGACATCGACTTTGGGAAAGCAGCTGTTTCAGATTAAATTTGCACAACTGAAGATTATCCATTAGAATTGAGAGAGTGATTTGAGGTGTTAGGAATATATAATTTCAGGGGTGGTAATTATGCCAGACAGATTTGCTATGGGCATACATGTAAATATGCTTGCATTGGCGGTGCTTGCTCTCATAGCTTTAAATATAAGAAGACGTCCAGACAGGGAAGACTACGTCCAGAAGACTTACTGGGCTATGGTTATGGCCAACACGGTGATGATACTTATAGACATAGCGGTGGATACGCTAAATGGAAGAGACGGTGAAGCGCTGAGGTCACTTCATATTGGGGTAGAGACTGCTGAGTATGCGCTAATACCGTTAGTTGGGATGATATGGACCACTTATGTGGAGCAGAGGATAGACAGGTACGGAAAGATATCTAAAATGAAGCTTGCCTTGATCGCCGCTCCTTTTGCGATCAACTTCGCCATAGTCATCATGAACCTTGGCAGGGGATTTATGTTCAGCATAGACGAGATGAACGTATACAGCAGGGGGGAGTTTTTCTGGATAAATGTCGTAATCTCCTACATCTACCTGGTGTACTCGTTTGTGAGAATAGTAAAGAATAGGGATTCTATCAGGAGGAGCGACTATAGATCGCTGCTTATATTTCCCTTGCTCCCTTTTCTAGGAGGCATCTTGCAGAGTCTGTTTTACGGTGTCACTCTTATATGGACAAGCACCGCTTTTTCGCTGCTCATAGTCTTTGTAAACGTGCAAAACGATCAGCTGAACAGAGACCACCTCACAGGCCTTTACAACAGAAGACAGCTGGACGGATATCTGACTAGGCATATAAGCAGCGCTGAAAGAGAGAGACTCCTGGGCGGAGTTATGATAGATGTAGACGGATTTAAAGACATAAATGACAAATATGGCCATGTAGAGGGGGACAAGGCGCTCGAGTACATCGGGGAGATACTGATCCGCAGTTTCAGGAGAGAAGACTTTGTAGCGAGGTATGCAGGCGATGAGTTCATGGTGCTTTCAAAGGTGGAAGACTACGGAGATTTAGAGCGAATAGTGGGAAGGCTTAAAGAGTCGATGGACAGCTTTAATAAGTCCAACTACCTTCCCTACAGAATATCTGTAAGCGTAGGCTACGACATACTGGACAAGGACATTTACAAGACTTCGGAGGAATTTGTAAAGCATGTGGACAAACTGATGTACGAGCAGAAGAGGAGAATCACTTGATCATAAGTATACTTCAGAATACTCTGGTGAGATATGCGATGGCTGGGTATAAACTAACGTATGTGAAAATCAAGTCTTGGAATTGCTTAAACTGGAGGAGTGAAATTTGAAGTCTAGAAGGAAGTTGACATCGCTTGCGCTGCTAATTGTAATCATGATGATGGGTGTTAGGACAGCCCACAGCAGCTCGGAAAGCTATCTAAATCTCTCGGGAACAGAGTATTTGTACATAGAGGAGGTAAATCCTATAAAGATATGTGTAGATCCTGACTGGTATCCCTATGAGAAGATAGACGAAAGCGGAAACTACATAGGAATAGCATCTGATCTTATAGAGATTATCTCGGTTCGAACAGGCATAGAGTTCGAAGTGGTTCAAACAGAGGACTGGAATCAGAGTTTGGAGTACTCAAAGCTAGGAAAATGTGATGCTTTAGCTTTTTTGAACGAGACGGAAGAGCGAAGCAAGTGGCTCAAGTTCACAGATACGTACTTCAGCGATCCAAACGTCATAATAACGAGAGAAGATCATCAGCCCGTAACTGACTTAGCCTCTCTTGAGAACAAGAAAGTGGCTTTGCCAGAAGGGACAAGCGTAGAGGAGAGAATAAGGTCGAAGTTTCCGAACCTCGAGATAGTAGTTGTGGACTCGGAGAATACTGCTATAGAGTATGTGGAGAACAGAAAGGCTGATATGACAGTCAGGTCTCTTTCCATGGCTGCGTATGTGATAAAAGAGGAAGGTCTTTTTAACCTGAAGATAGCAGGCGAAATCCCAGGGCTTGACAACAATTTTAAAATAGGCGTAGCTTCTGGAGACGAAGTCTTGGTTGAGATATTGAACAAGGGGATAGCCACCATCACGGATGAAGACCTAGAGAGAGTCAAGAACGAGCATATATCGGTAAATATAGAGAAGACATTCAACTACAAAGCGTTTTTAATTGGGAGCGGAATCTTTGCCACTATTTTCTTGGCGGTGCTGGTCTGGATAAAACAACTTAAATCTTTAAACAACAAGCTTAGATCAAGGCAGGAAGAGCTTTCAATACTCAGCAAGCAGCTGTCAGAGAGCGAGGCGCTCTACAAATCTATACTTAGCGCATCTCCAAACGCCATAATAATTTCAGACAGGGAGGGATACATAAGCATGATCTCGCCAGCTACTATCAGGATACTTGGATATCAAGGCGATGAAAGCCCTGTGGGCAGAAATATTATGGAGCTTTTAGACCGGGATAGCCAGCTGAAGGCCAAGGAAGACATAGAGGCGATATACAGGGGTGAAAGCACAGGCATTGTTGAGTATATAGGAGTTAGAAAAGATAAGAGCAGATTCAATATAGAGTCAAGCAGCGACCTGATAAGGGATGAAGAGGGGAACCCTAAAGACATGGTTTCTGTAGTAAGAGACGTTACAGAGAAGAAGAAGATAGAGGAAGAGCTGAGAAAGAGCGAAGAGAAGTACAGGATGCTCTCGGAGGAGCTTCAAAGAAAAAACGAAGCTCTGAGTGAAAGCTCCATTGTAGATCAACTTACTGGAATAAAAAACAGAAGGTACTTTGACCAGAAGATAAATGAAGAGAAGAACAGGGCTGACAGACAAGGCACAAAGTTCTCTATAATACTCTTTGATTTAGATAAATTCAAGAGTGTAAACGACGCTTATGGACATGACATAGGAGACGATGTCATAGTGAAGACGGTGGAGGTTATTTCCAAGATAATAAGGCAGACAGACAGCTTTGCTAGATGGGGTGGCGAGGAATTCACAGTGCTTATGGAAAACACCGGGATAGAAGGCGCCATAGAGGAAGCTGAGAGAATGAGAAGCGCTGTGGAGAACATAGAGCATCCAGTCGCAGGCAAGGTGACTATAAGTATAGGCGTGTCGGAGTACACCCTTGGAGAGAAGGTGGAGACTCTGTTCAAGAGGGCTGACGAAGCGCTATACGAAGCAAAACGCAGCGGCAGAAACAAAGTCATTTCCAATGTATAGTTTTTTATACAGTCATTCAAGAGAGGAGCATGTAGATGAGAGGAAAGCTACTGAATCCACATACTTTTACGGTAGAGCAAGCGGAGTCGGAAACAGACTCAGATAGGTCGTTGGGACTTTCTTCAGCTGAAGCCAGGAGAAGGCTTGAAACTTATGGGAAAAACACATTAGAAGCAGGGGAGGACGTTTCGGCCCTTAAGATACTATTTGAGAATGTGAACAATATAATAGTCTATCTCTTGATAGCGGCTGCATCAGTGGCCTTCGCTATGGGAGATACGGTGGAGGGATTCTCTGTAATAGTGGCTATACTCATAGCTGTGATTTCTGGATTTGCATCTGAGTACAAGGCCCAGAAGTCGGTTGAGTCGCTTCAGAATATGGTGAAGACATTTTCGAAAGTCAAAAGAGATGGAAAGATAGTTGAAGTGCCATCAGAGGAGCTAGTGGTTGGTGACATCTTGTTTCTAGAAGAAGGCGACTCGGTTGCGGCAGATGCGAGGCTAGCGGAGTCAAACAGTTTAGCGACTATAGAGTCGGCGCTTACAGGAGAATCTGAAGCTGTAAACAAAGACGCGAGTTTTAAAGGAGAAGAGTATATACCGCTGGGAGACAGGTCCAACATGGTCTACACTGGAACGGCTGTGACCAGGGGAAATGCATATGCAATTGTCACAGGCACGGCGATGGATACTGAAATAGGGAATATAAGCAAGCTTCTGAGCGAAAGTGGAGATAACACTACGCCGCTGGAAGAGCAGTTGAACAGGCTGGGAAAGACCCTTATACTCTTAGCTGGAGTGGTTGCGCTTATAGTCACAGTGCTGGGCATTCTCTCCGGCGAGGAGATTTACTCCATGATAAAGATAGGCATAATACTGGCCATAGCAGCTGTGCCAGAAGCGTTGCCGGCAGTTTCCACTATAACTCTTGCAATTGGAATGAGAACAATGGCCTCTCACAATGCACTTGTAAAGAGTCTTCCAGCTGTAGAGACGCTGGGGTCGACAACTGTGATATGCACAGACAAGACGGGAACGCTTACAGAGAATCAGATGACAGTTCAGAAGATATACATTTCAGGTGGAGCAGATTATGATGTGGAAGGCAGCGGGTATGAGCCGAAAGGGCGGATACTCAAAGACGAGGACCTGGTGAATCTCGAAAAAGACGCTGAGCTAGAGAAACTGATAGTTGCGGGCGTACTTTCAAGCAACGCGTCTCTAGTAGAAGAAGAAAGCCAGTACAGAGTGCTGGGAGATCCTACAGAGGGCGGAATAGTTGTGCTTGGAAAGAAAGTAGATGTAGACAGGGAGCGCCTTGAGTCAAGCGGATACTCTAGGGTTGTCGAGGTTCCTTTTGACTCCAAGGCAAAGTATATGGCTACGCTTTATAGGACACTTACCGGTGAAAAGAAGCTTTATATAAAAGGCGCCCCGGATGTGCTCACGGAGATGGCCAGAAACAGTCCTAAAGAGCTTGAGAGGCTGGAAAAGGCAAACGACAGCTTTACAGAGCAAGGAATGAGAGTGCTGGGAATAGGAGCAGTAGAAAACTACAGCGGCGAGGAAAGCGAAAGCTCTGTGAAGCGAGCGCTAGCAGGCGGAATAGATATTCTGGGCTTTATAGGAATACTGGATCCTCCTAGAGAGGATGTAAAGCAGGCAATAGATGAAGCCCAGAGTGCCGGCATAAGGGTCATCATGATTACGGGAGACCACCCTAAGACGGCATCTATAATAGCTGGGCATATAGGCATGAAAAACACAGAGGTTGTTATAACTGGAAGAGAGATGGACGAGATGTCTGACGAAGAGTTGGCTGAAAAGATAAAGTCGACTTCTATATTCGCCAGAGTCTCTCCTGAAAACAAGCTTCAGATAGTCAGGGCTCTCAATATAGCAAAGGAAGTGACCGCCATGACAGGAGATGGAGTGAACGATGCCCCGGCCCTAAATGGGGCGGACATAGGCATATCCATGGGAATTAGAGGCACGCAAGTTGCCAAAGACGCTTCAGACATGATACTTACCGACGACAGGTTCTCGACCATAGTGGATGCCGTAAGAGAGGGAAGGACTATATTCGACAATATAGAGAAATTCGTGTACTACCTTTTCACCTGCAACATAGTCGAGATACTGGCTGTATTCTTGACCATAGTGATTGGGATGCCTATGCCAGTGCTGGCACTTCAGATACTCTGGATGAATCTAGTTGTGGATGTACTTCCGGCTATGAGCCTTTCCTGGGAGGCTGGAGAGAAGGACATAATGAAGCGAAGCCCAAGAAACCCAGAGGAGGCCATAGTCACAAGAAAGTTCCTGATAAAAGTCCTCTGGAACGGCGCGCTCATAGCGTTGGGATCGCTTGCTGTGTTTGGATATGCTCTTTACGCAGGGTACGACATTGAAACTTCAAGGACTATGTGCTTTTCAGCCATGGCATTTGGACAGCTCTTTCACGTATTAAACGCTCGAAAGAAGAATCCTCTGGGGATTGGGAAAGATTTTCTTAAAAACAAGCGGCTAGTGTTGGCTATTGCGAGCTCTTTGGCGCTTCAGGTACTGGCAGTGTACCTGCCTTTTTTCAACAGGGTAATGGACACAAAGCCGCTTAGCTTTTACAGCTGGTGGATAGTGGCTCTGGGATCGATTCTGCCAACCTTGATAATTCAGCTGTCAAAGCATAGGGAAAATGCAAATAAAACAGTGGGTTAAAATAATGGAATCTACAAACTATTGTACAATCAACGGGAATTGAGATATAATAACAGTAGGTATGAGAATGTAATAATGTTTAGGAGGAATCATCATGGCAAGTGGACAAGCTTTAGGAATGATAGAAACTTATGGACTTACTCCTGCGATAGAGGCTGCTGATGCAATGGTAAAGGCGGCTGGAGTGGACTTATGGGGATACAAGTCAATAGGCTCTGGAATAGTGACGGTTATGGTAAGAGGGGATGTAGGGGCTGTTAAAGCTGCTGTAGACGCTGGTACTCGTATAGCAGAGCAGTTTGGAAAAGTGAACGCAGTTCACGTTATCCCGGCGCCACATATAGAGCTAGAGAAGGCATTGGCCGACAAAATGTAAACCAGAGAGATACAGCGATGTATCTCTTTTTTCTTGTCCGCAAATGTTGAAAAAAGATGGAATAAGGTATATCATATTCTAGTGATGATTGGAGGTCGATTTTTTGAAGGCAAAACTAGACAGTTTAAGGGCTCAAGAGGCCATAGAGAAACTCAGGAATATATCAGAAGAGCTGAAAGATATATTTGTAGAGAGAGACAATGTGATAGACAACAGCATAAAGGCGCTTGTGACAGGACAGACGGTGCTGCTTATAGGGCCGCCTGGAACGGCCAAGAGCGCTCTTACAACAGAGCTGTGCAGGCGTATAGACGACGGAAGGTATTTCTCCTGGTTGCTCAACAGGACTTCGGACCCGGCGGAGATACTGGGGCCTTTCAGCATAAAAGAGATGGAAAACGACAAGTTCGTAAGGGTTACAAAGAGCAAGCTTCCAGAGGCGGAGATAGTATTTCTAGACGAGATATTCAAGTGCAACGAGCCTACGCTCAACATACTGCTACCTATAATAAACGAGAAGCTGTTCTACAACGACGGAAATCCGGCGGAGGTTCCGCTTGTGACTCTCTTTGCGGCTTCGAACGAGTTCCCGGAAGAGGATTCGCTGATGGCGCTATACGACAGGATGATATACAGGATGTACGTGGACTACATAGGAGACGTGCAGAACAAGATGATAATGTTCAGGAAATTCCTCGGGGGAAGCAAATCCGACAGGTATACGACTATAAGCTTAGAGGAGCTGGGCTTTCTGAGGGAGGCACTTCAGGAAGTCGAAGTAGACGAGTCGATACTGAAAGAGTATATATATATCATGAACGCCCTTATGCAAGAGGGAGTCACCATATCTGACAGAAGGCAGAACGAGGCGCTAAAGGTGCTGAGAGTAAACGCCCTCTTAAACAAGAGAGACAAAGTCGTGACAGAGGACTTCGAGGCGCTTAGAGACGTGCTCTGGAACGACCTTTCAGACATGGAGATAGTGGAGGAAGTGCTGAAAGAGAGGCTGCTTTCGCCTTTCGAGAAAGAGTACAACGAGGTCGTGGGAAAATACGAGAACATAGTGTCGGCGACCAAAAATATACAGGACACAAGAATGCTGGTTGAAATGAAGGGGTCTGTGGAGATGCTGCTCGGGAAGGTGGACAGGATTCTCAAGGAAAAAGACATAATGGACAAGACAAACCTAAACAAGTTCACAGCTATAAGAAAAGAAATAGATAGGTTCCTAGATACACTCACGGTGCAGATAGGCGATGAAGACGACATGATGTTTTAGAAAAAAACGGGAAGTGTAAAGAGATGGGCAAAGAGAACAAGTCAAGAAACAGCGTAGTAGCTACTGAAATGGAGTTAGACATATACTCCAATATATTTGAGAAGTCGCCTAGGCTCACAGGAGAGCTAGAGGAGTACAGCGAGACTCTAAGGGGTGTTCGCGCACTGTCTGAGGACATCTACCTTATGCTCTTTAAATACGAGCCTGAGATACGAAGTTTCAAGGAGCTAGAGCCAAAGTACAGGCTAAACGGAAAGCTTGTACAGGAGATGGATCAGAACCATGAGATAAAGTCGCTCAGAAAGAGATGTGAATACAAGTACCTTAACTCCATAATAGCTACAGAGATAATGCTGAGAGAGTCGGTAGCGGCGGTAAATGAGAGGCTTGAAAAGAGCCTTACGCTTAAGTCGAAACTCAAGAGCTTGAACAAGGCTGTAGATGAGTACGACAAAAGTCCGTCAGATCCGCTGGAGCTGGAGATAGACAGATATACGGAAGAAGTTTGTGCGGAGCTTGCAGAGACCAACTTCTTCTACAAGGTGCTCTCGGACAGCTACAAGGAGTTTGTAACTGTCTTCAACACCATAAAGAACTGGGGGCTGGACGACGGAAAGCTGACAACTGCTTCTTACGACGAGAAGATGATGGTTGCCGGAAAGCTCAGGAAGCTCAAGAAGGTCAGGGATATCTCGGAGATGGCTGGCAGGTTCAAAGCCTCAGCCAGCAGCCTCCAGAGGAAGAAGACAAAAGAGGATGGAATGGAGATATGTGGAGTCGAGATCGGAAACGAAATCCATAGGGTGCTGCCTTCCGAGAAGATACTGCTTGCAAATGAAAAGACCAAGAGAGGCTTTTTGAAGAAGTACACCCAGAAGGAGCTGCTCTCCTACAAGTACAGAAACAACAGGTCCAAGTCCAAGGGGCCCATAATCTGCTGTATAGACACCTCGTCTTCTATGGAAGGGGAGCTAGAGGTATGGTCCAAGTCTATAGCCATGACGCTTATGGACATAGCTTTCAAGCAGAAGAGGGAATTTGTGGCTGTGCTCTTCTCCTACAAGGTGGGTCAGGTCATAGAGTTCAACAAGAACAGGATAGACCCTTCCAAGATATACGATCTTGCCACGGCTTTCTTTGGGAGCGGGACCAACTTTGTGGAGCCGCTTAACGAAGCCATAAAACTTATAAACACTGCGAAGTACAAGTACTCGGACATAATATTCATAACAGACGGAGAGGCTCCTCTAGACGACGAGTTCATAGCCGAGTTCAAGGAGATAAAGGAGAAAAAGCAGTTCCGAATGATAACTGTGAACGTATCCGACAAGATAGAGCCTGCGCTTGACCAGATAAACGACATACAGATACTCTTAAGAGAGCTGACAGACGAAGCCGTAGACGGCACAAACGAGACTATATTTTCTATATAGTCTCGTTTTTTTGTGCAATCATCACATTCAGGGGTATAAGTCACTATATAAAAGAGGAATGGGGGGATTTCAGTGGATGCCAAACTGGAAAAAATAACGGAGTACTACGAAAAGAGCTGTGTCTACGGGAAGATATACGAGGATAGGTACGAAGGGGTATGCAATCTAAAAGACTACATAGACCCGGACGATTTTTACAATATATACGTGAAGAACATAGGCGGGACAGAGCTGAACGATGAGATATACCTTTTCTCCAAAAAGCTTATACTGAAGCTTTCATTTCAGCTAAAGGCCAACGGTGTTTTTGCAGACTACAAGGTCTACAGAGTTTCAGAAGTACTCAACATAAGGCTAGTAGACGACATAACCTACGGCCAGGAGGTGTCGCTTGACATAGACTTCAAAAACGGAGATAGCATTCAGATCGACAACAGAGAAGACTCAAGCGAGATTGAAGAGGAGTTTGCTCAGAAAAGGAAAGAGATAAACAAGCAGATTCTGGAATCGGTGTTTAGGGATATGATCAAGATACTGATATAGCAGAGACATCCTGAATGCACATGAATAGAAAAAGCAAATATATAAACAAAAATGTATAGATATATACTATTTTTCAAATACAGGGACTTCAAGTATAATCTAAGAGGTTAAAATCCATACAATTTATATGCAATTATAGAGTAGTGGATTCGAGATTATACTAGGAGGAGAAAAAATGTTTAAAAAAAGTATTTCGATTTTACTGGCATTCGCCATGATGTTTGGGCTTGTCGCATGTGACAGCTCAAGCAAAGAGAGCGGAAGCGATGAAAAGCAAGAAGCTTATAAAATAGGTATAGTTACACCGACACTTTCTACAAGTGAGGATGAGTTCAGGGCAGGAGACGAGATGGCGAAAGCATACCCTGACATAGTAAAGCATGTAACTCTGCCAGAGAACTTCAACGCTGAACTAGAGACTGGGATATCTCAGATACTCAGCTTGGCGGACGATCCAGAGATGAAAGCTATAATAGTGAACTCTGGACAGACTGGTCTGCTTCCGGCTTTCGAAAAGCTGAAAGCTGAAAGGCCTGAGATAATAACTATGGCCACTATGCTAGATGAACCTGAGCTGATGTCTAAGTATGTGGACATAAGCTTTTCAACAGACTGGGTGAGAAGAGGAGTTACGATTCCTACTAAGGCCAAGGAAATGGGTGCCAAGACTTTTATCCACTACTCTTTCCCTACTCATATGGCAAAAGAGGTTGTGGCTGCCAGAAGAGACGCAATGAAGAAGACTTGCGAAGAGATAGGACTAGAGTACGTAGAGATAACTACACCTGACCCACAGACAGGGGATGGACCAGCGGCTATGCAGCAGTTCTTGAGAGAGGACATCCCAAGACAGATTGAGAAATATGGAGCTGACACTAATATATTCGGAACAAACTGTCCTATGTACGATGTAATAATAGACGAGGCATTAAAGCAGAAGTTTATAGTGGCTGAGCAGTGCTGCCCAACTCCAACTCAAGCATATCCTACGGTTATGAATCTGGAGATAGAGGAAGCGGACCTTGGAGACTATGACAAGATAAACGAAATGATAAGAGAGAAAGCTGCAGCTGCCGATATGACAGGAAGGCTTTCAGGATGGGCTATGCCTTCACAGATATACGTGCCTAAGTTCGAGATAGAGCTTGCAAAGTATCTCATAGAGAACGACGTGAAAATAGATGAGAAGATCTTAAACAAAGAGTTCATGGATGACTTCTCTGAGAAATCTATGGGAACTAGAGCCGACATGCAACAGGTAAGCTCTGGCATAGACAACTACTACACTCTTATACTGGAGTCAATATACTACTAAAATTGCTATGAGGGATAATCCCTCATAGTATTTTTTATGCACAATTATACAGGGAGGTAGGAGCGAATTGGAAAGCGTACTGAGAGTGGAGAAGCTTCACAAGCGGTTCGGAGAAGTTGTGGCGTTGCACAGCATAGACTTTGAGCTTAAAAAAGGCGAGATACACGGTCTGGTAGGAGCCAACGGGTCCGGAAAGAGCACTTTTATGAACATACTCTTCGGAAGCCAAAACATAAGAGAGAGCGGCGGATACGGCGGGAAGATATTTATAGATGAAAAAGAAGTCGAGATAGTTGACAGCAGAAGCTCCATGAGAGAGGGCATAGGCATGGTGCACCAAGAGCTCTCTTTGATTGGAGAGCTGAGCGTAAGCAGCAATATAAAGCTGAACAGGGAAAACATAGTCGGTGGAACCGAGAGATTCAAGCAATTTGCTATAGTGGATGAAGCCGGAAACAGGAAAGAAGCTTCGGCGGTGCTCTCGAAAGTAGGGGTGGAGATAGACACGGGTGCGAAGGCTAAGAACTACTCTACAAATCTAAAGCAGTTTATAGAGATAGCTAGAGAGCTGGACAACGAAAAGCTGAAGGTGCTCATCTTGGACGAGCCGACCTCTTCGCTGAACGTAGAGGAGACAAATCTGCTCTTGGATCATCTGAGACAGATAGCCTCGGAAGGCATATCCATAATTTTCATATCGCACAGGCTAGACGAAGTGACAGATATCTGTGACAGAGTGACGGTGCTTCGGGACGGAGTGCTGATAAGCCAGTACACAAGAGACGAGTACGACATAAAGCGGATAGCACTCGACATGATAGGAAAAGAAGTCGTGCAGACAGCCAAGACAAGCGGCAGAAGAAGCGAAAATGGAATCTTGAAATTCGACAGAGTCAGCATAAATTCAGGAGACAGAAATCACGAGGATATATCCCTAGAGGTGAGAGAAGGAGAAGTCCTGGGGATAACCGGGCTTGCAGGACATGGTCAGGAGATATTCGGGTATGGAATCATGGGTCTCTACAATTTAGAGGGCAGCGTACTATTTGAAGGCAAGCGGGTATATCCTGGGAAAGACGCCTTCCAAAAGGGGATATATTTGCTTCCAGACGAGAGAAAAGAGCTCGGGCTACTGATAGAACAGAGCGTTTCTGAAAACATGGTGTTTGGATCGCACGTCAGGAGAAAGGAGTTCCTAAAGCATCCATCGCTCGGACCTCTCTCCGGCTTCAACCAAAAGACAATAGACAGCTATGTGGACTCCATGATAGAGAGCTTGAACATAAAGACAAAGAGCAGAAGCCAGACAGTAAGAGAGCTGAGCGGAGGAAACCAGCAGAAGGTCTGCATAGCCAGAGCCATATCTGTAAAGCCCAAGCTGCTCTTTGTAGGGGAGCCGACAAGGGGAATAGATATCTACTCTAAGGAGATAATACTCAAGATGCTCCTAAAGCTGAACAGTGAAGAGAATACAACTGTGGTGATATCTTCGGGAGAGGTCTCGGAGCTAAAGAGAGTATGTGACAGAATAGCCATAATGTACGAGAACAGAGTCTTCGAGATATTCGAGGGCGATTTCGAAAGCGAAGCCTTTGCACTGGCCATGTCTGGAAGGAGAGTGGATTAGATGATGAAAAACAAGATAGGACTTCCGCAGTGGATAATCATATGCTACCTCTTGATACTGCTGGTACTAGTCAAATTCACAGGCATATCCTATATAGACATACTGAACGAATCGCTTGTAAAGTGGGTGATGAACGGGGTCCTTGTGATATCGCTGCTGCCGATGATAAACGTCGGGGCCGGCAGAAACTTCGGCCTGCCTATAGGTATATCTGCGGGCCTTGTTGGGATATGTATAGCGCTGGAGTTCAAGCTTACAGGCTGGACAGGATTTCTGATTTCAATGGCCGGCGGGTCGGCTGTAGCCATTTTATTTGGCTACGTATATTCGCTTGTGCTGAACAGGCTGAAGGGAAACGAGGAGATAGTGGCCACTTTTGCAGGCTTTTCCTTTATACCTGTGATGAACTTCTTCTGGACGTTGGCTCCGTTTAAAAACAGGCAGATGCTCTACCCTGTAGGGGGAGAAGGCCTGAGGCCTAAGATAAATTTGGACCAGTACTTCGGCGGAGTGCTGGACAATTTCATGGTCTTGAGTCTAGGGAGATTGCAGATACCCCTGGGGCTTATAGTCTTCTTTGCGGCCATTGGATACGGACTGTATAGATTTCAAAAGACAAGAATGGGTGCCACAATGGCGGCCATAGCTCAGAACGAAAAGTTCGTACAGCTTTCAGGCGTGGACGTAAACAGGTACAGGACTTATGCTATAATCATGTCAACTGTGCTGGCCGCAGTCGGGATAGCGGTGTATTCGCAGAGCTATGGAATTGTGCATCTCTATGACGGCCCGTTTATGATGGCTTTTCCTGCTGTTTCCGCAATCTTGATAGGGGGGGCAAGCAGAAAGAAGGCGACTGTATTCCAGGCCATGGTCGGAACATATCTTTACCAGACCACTTTTTTGATATCTGTGCCGGTAGCAAACACTTTGCTCATACCGGAGATGGCAGAAGTCATGAGGATGATAATCACAAACGGCATAATTCTCTACGCATTCTTGCATGAAGGGGTGAAAAAAAGTGAGAAAATATAACAGCTACTACGTGCCGATATGTTTTTTTGTACTATCTGTATTGGGAATAATGCTTGCAGAGGTGAGCACAAGCTTTATCCTAGGCGAGCTCTACTCTAGGTTTATCAGAAACGGTGTCTTTCTTCTGGCGCTTATACCTCCTATTATGGCCGGGATGGGAATAAACTTTTCAATCACTGTAGGAGCTATAGCGGCTCAGATGGCCATGGTGGTGGTGATAGATTTAGGGCTTGAAAAGACAGGCGGATTTTTACTGGCCATTGTTTTGAGTGTGCTCTTCGCACTGGTGCTTGGAAATATAATAGGCACTGTGCTGAACAAGGCCAAGGGAAAAGAGATGATAGCCAGCATGGTGATAGGCTTTCTGGGCACCAACATATACCTTCTGATTTTCATGGTGGGCTATGGAACGGTCATAAAGCCGTTTAGTGAAACCACTCTTATAAGCAGCGGAATAGGGGTGAAGAGCATGCTGGATGCGGCTAGGTTCAGATCTCTTTACGAAGGAGTGCTTCCCATAAGAGTTGGAAACGTATCGGGGTCGCTAGTTCCAGTCTTGGCGGTTCTGGTGCTTGGTTTAGCGGTGTGGGGCCTTACAAGGTCTAAGCTAGGCTACCATATGAAAGCCGTTGGAGAGGACCAGACTCTGTCTGAAAAGGCCGGCATAGACGTAGACAGGGTGAGAAAGAGCTCTATAGTACTGTCTACGGTGCTTGCCTCACTTGGACAGCTTATGTTTATACAGAATATGGGGGTCTTGAACGTGTATACGGGACATCTGAATCTAGACGTCTTTTCAGCTGCTGCACTGCTTGTAGGAGGAGCGACTTTAAAAAACGCCAGCGTAAAAAACGCCTTTATAGGCATACTGCTTTTCCATACGCTCTTCATAGTCTCGCCTATGGCTGGACAGAATCTGTTTGACAATGTAGCGCTTGGAGAGTACTTCAGAAGCTTTCTGGCATACGGAACTATAGTCTTTGCCTTTGTAGTGAACTTGAGGAGGGAGTCCGAAGCTTAAGTTGTTACGTATTGTTCACAATTAGGAGCTTTATACTCTCTTGTCAACCATGATATAATTAAAAAGATTACTATTATGAAAATTCAATGGAAAACAGGAGGAAGACTATGAAATTCAAGAAGCTATTAGCTATAGGCATGAGCCTTACGCTTTCGGCTGGACTATTAGCTGGATGTGGAAGTAGCGGTTCAGAGGAGTCGGATGTAATCAAAATAGGAGGAATAGCTCCGACTACAGGACAGGTTTCTGTCTATGGAAATGCGGCTGTTAGAGGATATCAACTTGCAGTTGACGAATACAACGAAAAAGGCGGAGTGCTAGGAAAGCAGATAGAGCTAGTTGTATACGACGACAAAGGTGACAACAACGAGGCTGTAAACGCCTACAAGAAGCTTGTCACAAGCGACAAAGTAGATGCAATAATAGGTGGAGTAATAAGCACGAACACGCTTGCAGTTGCACCGCTTGCAGCTAGAGAGGGAATACCTATGATATCGCCTACGGGAACTGCAGACGATATAACTAAAGCCGGAGAAAACATATTCCGTTCTTGCTTTACAGATCCTTTCCAAGGTGAGATAGTGGCGAGATTTGCACTAGAGGACCTAGAGGCTAAGAAGGCCGCGATACTGTTCGACCAAGAGGGAGACTACGGAAGAGGGCTTGCAGATTCTTTCGAGAAGACTTTCAGCGAAGCTGGAGGAGAGATAGTGGCAAAGAAAGGCTTCAACCCTAACGACAAAGACTACAAGTCAATACTTACAGAGATAAAAGCAACTAATCCAGACGTTATATTTATCCCAGCTTACTACAACTCGGTTTCGCTTGTGGGAAGCCAGATAAAAGAAGTAGGCATAGATGCGACACTGCTAGGTGGAGACGGATGGGACGGAGTAATCGAGATAGATAGCGAAGCTGTTGAAGGCGGATACTTTGCAAACCACTACGCTACAGACGACCCTAATCCTGTAGTTCAGAACTTCATAGAGTCATACAAGGCGAAGTACGATGGCGAAAGTCCAAAGTCTTTTGCTGCACTTGGATATGATGCGGCAGTTACACTTTTCGAAGCTATGGAGAAGGCTGGAACTACTGACAAGGCAAAGGTAGTAGAGGCGCTTAAAGCTACAGACCTTGAGCTTGTTTCAGGAAAGACTAAGTTTGACGAAGTTGGAAACCCTATAAAAGAGGTTTCTATAATTCAGGTAGTAGATGGACAGTACAAACTAGCTACTAAAAAGTAAAGCTTTAAATCTGAGGAAACTATTTTTAGTTTCCTCTTACTTTGTTTATGAGTCAAAGCAGAAGGAGGGAAAATTATGGAGAAACTTATCCAGCAGTTGATAAACGGGCTTCATGTAGGCAGCATATACGCCCTTATAGCGCTAGGCTATACTATGGTGTATGGAATAATCAAGCTTATAAACTTTGCCCATGGAGATATTCTTATGATAGGCGCCTTTTTAGCCTATTTCATGCTTTCGTCGGGACTTCCGATATGGGCCGTAATAGTCATCAGTGCTATTTTGTGCGCCCTTATAGGTATGGCCATAGAGAAGTTTGCATACAAACCTCTCAGGAATGCGCCTAGGATTTCGGCTCTTATAACCGCCATAGCGGTCAGCCTTTTTATACAGAATCTATTTATGATACTATTCAAGCCTGATCCAAAGCCTTTTCCTAAGACAGTTTCACTGGGAAGCTTGAGTTTAGGCGGTATAAGGCTAGATGGAATAACTATACTGACAATAGTCGTTTCAGTTGCGCTTATGATTGCGCTTGAGATATTTATAAACAAGACCATGATTGGAAAGTCAATGAAAGCGACTTCGCAGGACAGCAAGGCCGCTTCTCTTATGGGAATAAATATAAACAGAACTATATCTGTCACTTTTGCAGTCGGATCTATGCTAGCTGCAATAGGAGGAATACTTTTCAGCATGGCATATCCGCTTATAGACCCTTATATGGGAACTATGCCAGGACTTAAAGCCTTTGTAGCCGCAGTGCTTGGAGGCATAGGTGTGATACCTGGAGCCATGATAGGCGGATTTATAATGGGAATCGCAGAGAGTCTTACAAAGGCTTATATTTCAAGTCAGCTTTCAGATGCTGTAGTATTTGGAATACTGATAGTGGTTCTACTTGTAAAGCCGGCAGGATTGCTTGGAAAGAACACTAAAGAGAAAGTATAGAAAAGAGGTGAGACAGATATGAACAACAGGAAAAAGAGATATGCTATAAATACGGCCCTTGTGCTGGCACTGTTTGTAGTGCTGAACACCCTCATAAGCGTAGGCGTGATAGACATGTACTACGAGGGGATAATAATGATGATCGGAATAAATATAATACTGGCTACGAGCCTCAACCTGACTACAGGATTCCTAGGTCAGCTTGCACTGGGACATGCAGGGTTTATGGCTGTAGGAGCATATGCATCGGCGCTCTTTACACTGAATGCCGGCGCGGGGCTTCCAGACATACTGCTTCTAGTGATTTCGCTCTTGATAGGAGGGCTTATGGCAGGGCTTTTCGGTGTTGTGGTTGGAATACCTGCGCTTAGGCTTAGAGGAGACTATCTGGGTATAATAACGCTTGGATTTGGAGAGATGATAAGAGTCCTGCTTATAAACCTGGAGATAACAGGCGGGCCGCTGGGACTTAGGGGAATATACCCGTTGACTGACTTTACGAATATATTCTGGATAATGGTGATAGTGGTCGTAGTCATATTCTCGCTTATGAACTCTAGACATGGAAGAAGCATAATCTCGATAAGAGAGAACGAGATAGCGGCAGATGCTGTAGGTGTGCCTACAGAGTTCTACAAGGTGTTCACTTTTGCGCTTTCTGCATTCTTTGCAGGAGTTGCAGGCGGGCTCTTCGCCCACTACATGATGGTGCTAGACCCTAAGAAGTTCAACTTCATGTTCTCTATAGAGATACTGGTTATAGTGGTGCTTGGAGGAATGGGAAGCATAACGGGATCTATAATAGCGGCCATAATACTGACAGTGCTTCCAGAACTGCTGAGAGATTTTTCAGACTACAGACTGCTTATATACGCAGTTATGCTGCTTGGAATAATGCTGTTCAAGCCGTCGGGACTGCTTGGGACTAAAGAGTTCAGCTTTATAAGGAAGAGAGACAAGGAAGATATGAAGACGGAAGGGCTCGGAGGTGAAGAATAATGGCCATACTAGAGGCTAAGAGCATAGGGATACAGTTTGGCGGCCTTAAGGCTGTAGACAGTTTCGACCTTGAGATATACGAAGACGAGATAGTGGGGCTTATAGGCCCTAACGGCGCCGGAAAGACTACTACTTTCAACATGCTGACAGGAGTATACGTTCCCACTAGCGGAGACATAACTATAAACGGAGAGAGCGTAGTTGGGCTTAAGCCCTACCAGATAGTCAGAAAGGGAATAGCTAGGACTTTCCAGAATATAAGGCTATTTGAAAACCTATCTGTAATAGACAATGTGAAAGTGGCTTTCCAGAAAAACATGACCTACAGCATAGTGTCAGCCATATTAAAGCTTCCAAAGTACTGGGTAGAGGAGCGCGAAGTGGATGTGAAGGCGAGAGAGCTTCTAGCTATATTTGGAATGGAGGACTTGGCCGACGTCACAGCCAAGAACCTGCCTTACGGAAAGCAGAGAAAGCTGGAGATAGCCAGAGCGCTTGCTACAGACCCCAAGATACTGATGCTTGACGAGCCGGCTGCCGGCATGAACCCTCAAGAGACAAAAGAGCTGATGGAGTCCATAGCTCTTATAAAAGAGAAGTTTAAAGTCTCTATACTCTTGATAGAGCACGATATGAACTTGGTAATGGGGATATGCGAAAGGCTTGTGGTGCTGAACTACGGGACTATGCTTGCAAAGGGAACACCTGAAGAGATAAAGCAGAACCCTGAAGTCATAAAGGCGTATCTAGGAGAGTAGAGGAGGCGGAGAGATGCTAGTTGTAAACGATTTAGATGTGTACTACGGCATGATACATGCCATAAAGAACATAAGCTTCGAAGTTAAATCTGGAGAGATAGTCACGCTTATAGGGGCCAACGGCGCTGGAAAGACGACTATACTCCAGACAATATCTGGACTCATAAAGCCCAAGTCTGGGAATATAGAGTACAGAGGAAGAGATATAACGAAGTCGGAGTCTTTCAAGATAGTGAAAAACGGCATAGCTCAGGTTCCGGAGGGGCGAAGGGTGTTTACCCAGATGACTGTAGAGGACAATCTAGAGCTTGGCGGATTCACTGTGAAAGACAAGTCCAAGATAGAAGAGGGAAAGATAAGGGCTTACGAGATGTTCCCAAGGCTCAAGGAGAGGCGAAAGCAGCTGGCTGGAACTCTCTCGGGAGGAGAGCAGCAGATGCTCGCCATAGGAAGGGCGCTTATGTCAAACCCTCAGATACTGCTGATGGACGAGCCTTCTATGGGACTTGCCCCGATACTTGTAAGAGAGATATTCAGCATAATAGAGAGGATAAACGCCACAGGCATGACTGTCCTGCTAGTAGAGCAGAATGCCAATATGGCGCTCTCAATCGCAGACAGGGCTTACGTGCTTGAAACAGGAAAGATAGTTCTCGGAGGAGATGCGAAGGATCTTCTGGGGAACGAGGATATAAGAAAAGCATACCTTGGAGGATAAAGCCAGAGTTCAAACTCTGGCTTTTCTTTGTATACTTGTAAAGCAAACTCCGATATAATAAAGTCTATAGAAAAGTTTGGAGGAATATATGGGAAGATATTTTGATTCAATGGAAACGGTACTGAAAAATGGACTCAAGGTTGTAACTATAAAAAACGGAGAGCTGATATTCTCATCTCAGCTTGGGGTGAAGGTAGGGTCCATGTATGAGAGGGAAGATGAAAAGGGGCTTAGCCACCTCATAGAGCATATGCTCTTCAAGGGGACTGAAAAGCGAAGCAACTTTGACATAAACAGCGACATAGAGGAGCGAGGTGGAAGCTACACTGCTTACACCACCTACTCAGACACTATATACGGCATAACTGGCCTTTCGGAAGAGCTAGAGCCATCGCTGGACATCATATCTGATATAACTACTCACCCTACATTTCCGGTGGAGGAATTTGAAAAAGAGAAGTCAGTGATTATATCTGAAATCAGAAGCGGGCTGGACGATCTGGAAAACTACAGCTATTCGCTTGCGCACAGGCTTGCATTCGACAAGAGCTTTCTGAAATGGGATATAGCTGGGAATGAAAAACTCTTGAGGGGATACACCATAGATCAGGTCAGGGATTTCTACAGAAGATACTACAGACCCAACAACGCTGTGCTGACGGTGGTGTCGCCGTATGACCACGGCGAAGTGGTAGAGCTTGCGGAGAACTACTTCGGGTCATGGGAAGCTTCCGAGGTCGAGGAGCTCAAGATAGAAGATGAAGCAAACAGGGCAATAGAGGGGATAAAGCACAAGAAAGACATAGAGCAGAGCACCATAATCTACATGTACACTTTCTACGAGCTTACGAGAAGGGAAGAGATAGCGCTTGAAATCCTGAACTACAGGCTGGGGGAGAGTCCGAACTCCATACTGTTCAAGGAGCTAAGGGAAGACCTGGGGCTTACCTACGAAGTCTACTCTGACATGGACGCAAGCGACCACGTAAAGCTGCTGAACATCTACACATCGCTTCACGCAGAAGATGTAGAGACGGCTAGAGGGAGAATAGACGCAATAATAGACGGCCTTAAAGATGGTCACCTAATAGAGGATAGGAATATAGAGATAATGAAGAAGGTCATAAAGACGGCGATAGCCTCTACTATGATAGATCCTGAGAGCCTCTGTAACTACGTACTTGGTCAGCTTGTCTCGAATAAAAATCTCCATGCCTTTGAGGAAGACCTAGAGACGCTGAACAGCATCACAAAAGAAGAGATCATAGCTGTAGCCAGAAAAGTGCTTGAAGACCCTACCGTTCAGATAGTCTACAACGAAGGTGATTGATTTGAAGGAAATAGCTGATAAACTGACTTCAAATAAAAAGTGCAGCTGTCTGCTGGTGTTTAAAGGCGGAAAGACGGTGTATGAAAAGTACAGCGGCAGAGTGAGCCGGGATACTATACACCCCATAAACTCCATCACCAAGACAGTTGTTTCGATCTTGATGGGTATAGCTGTGGACAAGGGCTATATAGGGAGCTTGGATGACGACATAAGCGTATACGTTCCGGGAGCGCAGCGGGTCAGCATAAGAAGTCACCTGACCATGACCTCTGGCATGGACTGGAGCGAAGGGCTTATAAGAAAAGCATCGTGGAAAGAGTATATATGCTCGAAGGAAATAGCAGAGGAGAGAGCTGGAGTATTCCAGTACAACGGTGGCTCTTCGCATCTGCTGGGGATTGCGATTTCAAATGCTTCGGGAATGAGCCTTGAGGACTTTGCAAAAGATCATCTATTCAATCCGCTAGGCATAGAGCTTATGGAAGATGTGCCAGAACTTGAGTACAGACTGAGCAGCTACAGTTGGAAGAGGGCGCTGGCTTGGGATAGGGACCCAGAGGGATACAATATAGGCTCGTTTGGACTTAGCCTAAAGGCTGAGGATCTTCTGAAGCTAGGGGTTCTTATTCTAGGCGGAGGAATCTGGAATGGGAAAAGAGTAGTCTCTAGGGAATATATAGAGGAGATGATAAAGCCTCATGTCAAAGCCGGTCTTCTTCACTACGGCTATCATATATGGGTCAAGAAGACAAGGGGAGTGGCTACAGTCTCTGCGCTTGGCTATGGAAATCAGTACCTTACAGTGCTGCCCGAGCATGATGCAGTAATAGTCATACTGTCTGAAAGCGACGGAGAGCAGTCCTCTGAAATAGAAAAACACCATGGCGAGCTTATAGGCGCTGTTTCAAAGATATTATAGTCTTATGTTGTTTGAATAGACAAAGTCATAAGCTGCCAGCACACTCCGATTTGATAAATACACTAGAACCGCTCAAACACCGGATTAAAACGCATTTTCGTTTGTTCTGTATTTATAACAAGTCTCCATGACGCTGCTCAGCTACTATGACTTTGCTGTATTCTACTTAACAAGTATCTATATATACTGAAAAGCAAAAAGAGAATCCAATTGGATTCTCTTTTTTATGCTTATTCAGCGCTGAATAGATCGCTCATGCTGTAAAGGCCTGCTGGCTTTCCAGTCATGTAGTGAGCAGCTCTTACAGAGCCGACTGCAAATATCTTCTTAGACATAGCAGTGTGCTTTATCTCCACTATCTCGTCCACTCCAGCAAATATAACTGTGTGCTCTCCAACTATAGAGCCGCCTCTTACGGCGTGAACTCCAATCTCGTTAGGTGTCCTCTTAGTGTCGTTCCCAACACGTCCGTGGACGAAACTCATTTGACCGTTCAACTCTTCGTTTGCGGCATCTGCAAGCATCCTGGCAGTTCCACTAGGTGAGTCCACTTTCTTGTTGTGGTGCTTTTCTATTATCTCTATGTCGAAACCAGGGAGCGAGTTCACAGCCTTTCTCAGAAGGTCTATAAGCACGTTCACCCCGAGCGACATATTTCCAGAGAAGAGGATAGGCGCTTTTTTCGAAGCTTCTCTCATGCTCTCCAGCTCATCTTCAGAGTACCCTGTAGAAGCTATAATAGCCGGGATACCTGTTTTCACAGAGTAGTCGAGTATGCTAGGAAGCGCCTCCGGCTTAGAGAAGTCTATTATGGCGTCAGCCTCTCCGCTGAACTCGCTTATGTCCTTGAATACAGGGTAGCTGTTTTCAACTCCGTCAAACAGGTCTACACCTGCGACTATTTCAGCACCTGGATCTTCTGCTACAACTCCGTCTATAACTCTTCCCATGACGCCGTTGCATCCGCAAAGTATAATCTTAGTCATAAAACCCCTCCTTATAGTAGGTTCAGTTTCTTCATAGCTGCTGCAAGCACAGCTTCGTTGTCCTCGGCCATAGGCGTTAGAGGGAGTCTCATAGGTCCAACTCCTCTTCCCATGAGGTTAAGGGCAGCTTTTACAGGTATAGGGTTAGGCTCTATGAAAAGTGTGTCTATAAACTCCTTGTGGCTTACCTGTAGTTTTCTAGAAGTCTCTGTATCTCCTTCTAGGAAAGAGAATACCATGTCATGAGTTTCCTTAGGAAGCACATTTGCAAGTACAGATATAACGCCACAACCTCCTATAGATAGAAGTGGAGTTATGAGGTCGTCGTTTCCAGAGTAGATCGCGAAATCCTCTCCGCATAGAGCTGCTATCTCTATGGCAAGCCCTATATCACCTGAAGCCTCTTTTACACCTACTATGTTCTTGTGCTTAGAAAGCTCGTATACCACGCTCGCTGGCATATTCACGCCTGTTCTTCCCGGCACGTTGTAGAGTATAATCGGGATATTCACTGCATCAGCTATAGCTGTGAAGTGAGCTACGAGCCCGCTCTTAGAAGCCTTGTTGTAGTATGGAGTGACCGAGAGTATACCGTCTGCCCCTACTTCTTCACAACGCTTAGATAGCTCTACGCCGTGTGCAGTGTGGTTGCTTCCGGCTCCAGCTATTACAGGGATTCTTCCGGCTACTTTTTTCACAGTGTACTCTATTGCAGAAATCTGCTCTTCGTCTGTAAGGGTAGAAGCTTCACCTGTAGTGCCGCATATTATTATGGCGTCTGTGCTGTTCTCTATTTGGAATTCGATAAGCTCGCCTAGCTTGTCGAAGTTTATGCTCATATCTTCGTTGAAAGGTGTTATTATGGCAACACCTGAACCTTTAAACAATGTCATGCTGTCGTCCTCCTGTAGTTACAGTCTATTATTGCATTTTCTTTACGAGCAGCTCGGCTATTTGAACTGTATTTGTAGCAGCTCCTTTTCTTATGTTGTCAGCTACAACCCATAGGTTTAATCCGTTCTCTATGCTCTCGTCTCTTCTGATTCTTCCTACAAACACTTCGTCGTGACCGTCAGCAGTTACCTGCATTGGGTATACGTTGTTTGCAACGTCGTCCTGAACTACTACACCTTCGGCGCTTTCAAGCACTTTGAAGACTTCGTCCATCTCGAAAGAGTTTTCAAACTCAAGGTTTACAGATACAGCATGTCCGTTTCTCACAGGAACCCTAACTGTAGTTGCAGTGATCTTAAGAGAGTCGTCGTGAAGTATCTTCTTAGTCTCTTCTATCATCTTCATCTCTTCTTTAGTGTAGCCGTTTTCCATAAATACATCTATATGTGGAAGACAGTTGTAAGAGATAGGGTGTGGATAGTTGTCAGTAGTTCCGTTTTCAAGGTCTGCTATACCTTTTACTCCTGAGCCAGAAACAGCCTGGTAAGTAGAGTAGATGATTCTCTTTATCTTGAAAGCCTTGTGAAGCGCCTTAAGTGGAGGCATCATCTGTATAGTAGAGCAGTTAGGGTTAGCTATTATTCCAGAGTTCCAGTCTATGTCTTCAGGGTTTACCTCAGGCACAACTAGAGGAACGTCATTCTCCATTCTCCAAGCGCTGCTGTTGTCTACAACTATAACTCCTTTAGACTTAGCGATAGGAGCGAACTTCTTGCTTATATCTCCTCCGGCAGAGAAAAGAGCTATGTCGATGTCTTTGTCGAAAGAAGACTCAGTAAGCTCTTCCACAGTGTACTCGTTGCCCTTTACAGTCACCTTGTTTCCAGCTGACTTGGCTGAAGAAAACAGATACAGGTTTTCAAAAGGGAAGTCTCTTTCCTCTAGAACCTTTATAAAAGTAGTTCCAACCATTCCAGTAGCTCCAACTATTGCTAAATTTACTTTTTTCATTTATATATCACCTCGTATTTTATTTGTAGAATCTAATTCCATAGAATTATAGCATATTAATCATCCGATTTCCAATTTAGTTACAGCACATCATTTCTTACAAGATCTTCAAGCGTCTCTCTCTTAACTGCAAGTCTTGCCGAACCGTCTTTTACGAACACCACGGCAGGTCTTCCGTTTCTATTGTAGTTGCTAGACATGCTGTAAGTGTAGGCTCCTGTAGTGGAAACTGCAAGCAGATCTCCAGGCACAGCCTCTGGAAGTTCGATATCTTTTATTATGATATCTCCAGATTCGCAGCATTTTCCGGCTACAGTGTAGGTCCTTGTGCTCTTCTCGTTCATCTTGTTGGCTATGGCACCTTCGTATTTGGCAGAGTAGAGGGCAGGCCTTGGATTGTCAGTCATTCCGCCGTCTATGAAGATGTAGTCTTTCCCGCCGTAAGTCTCTTTAGTTCCACCGATTTCGTAAAGTGTAGTTCCTGCATTTGAAACCATAGATCTTCCAGGCTCTATCATTATCTTGAGGCTTGGAAGTCCGACTTCTGAAAGCTTCGACTCCACGTTTGAAACAAGGTGCTTAAGGAAAGCTCCAAGCTCCATAGGATCGTCTTCCTCAGTGTAGTAGACTCCGAATCCACCACCTAAGTTAAGCGCTTCTACAGTGACTCCAGTCTTCTCCTTCACATCCACCGCGAAGTCCACCATGGCAAGAGCTGCCTGTATAAACGACTTCTCCTCGAATATCTGAGAGCCTATGTGGCAGTGGAAGCCTTTGAAGTCGAACGCATCGCTCTCTGAGAGCTTCTTTGTAAGTGCATATATGTCCTCGTCGTATATAGACTCTCCGAACTTAGAGTCCAGCTTTGAAGTCTTTATATAGTCGTGAGTGTGTGCATCTATTCCAGGGTTGACCCTTAATAGTACGCTCTGAGTCTTTCCTTTTTCCTTAAGCATAGCTTCAAGTGTATCTATCTCTTGTCTGTGGTCAAGCACTATAGTTCCTAGTCCGTGCTCTATAGCTAGTTCAAGCTCTGCCCTAGTCTTGTTGTTTCCATGGAAGTAGACCCTCTCCATAGGGAAGCCCGCCTTTATTGCAGTGTATATCTCTCCGCCAGACACTACGTCCATGCTTAGGCCCTCTTCGCTTATAAGCTTGGCCATGGCCACGTTCAAGAAAGCTTTTGAAGCGTATATAACCTCTGTGCTCAGTACAGAAGATTTGAAGTTGTCGGCAAACAGTTTGCAAGTCTCCCTTATATAAGCTTCATCCATTATATAGAGTGGAGTTCCGAACTCTTTCTTTAGTTCATAAACCGACTTTCCTCCTATTTCAAGTACACCTTCGCTGTTTGTCTTCATAGTTCCGAATAATTTCATACAATCACCGCTTTCTATTTAGTTTTTATAATAAAAAAAGACTACGAGCAAAAGGCACTCATAGTCTCTAGTTTACAAAGTTCATAAACAAACCTTCTGCCCTCGATATGATAAGTACTCCAACAGGAAACTGGGCAAACCCCTGTTGACAGTACTATACTTGTTCAGCATAGTCCCAACACATAAAATGCATTTCGGCGATTTCACCTTTCGTCGATAGACTACTCTTTAAAACCGCGGCCTCTTTATCACACCGTAATCTTTAATTGTTTCAATAAATATTAGCAGATAAAACAGTAGGTGTCAAGAGAAAACACCTGGATATAAAAAATATAAAGTCAAAAAAATCTACCTAGGGAACTGGACAAGTTATATAATGAAGAAAAAGAGCAAAGCGAAAATCAAAGTAGAAGAGGGGTTGAGCATATGTTGCTGAAAGACGAGTGGAGAGAAGAGATAGTCGAGAACAGGGAGTTTCTGCATCGAATACCGGAGCTTGGATTCAAGGAGTTCAAGACTTCTAAATATATATTCAAAAAACTGAAAGAGTACGGGTATCAAGTGGAAAAGGTGGCCGGGACTGGAGTGGTTGGATTCAGGAAAGGCACAGACTCTAGCGACAGCACCATAGCCTTTAGGGCCGACATGGATGCGTTGGCGCTTAGAGAGCAGACAGGGCTTGCTTTCTCATCTGTGATGGAGAACAGGATGCATGCCTGCGGTCATGACGGGCATATGGCGATACTGCTTGGGCTTGCAAGATACGTTTCAGAGCTCCCAGAGATAGGTAAGAACATACTTCTTATCTTCCAGCCGGCAGAGGAAGGGCCTGGAGGGGCTGAGGTGATAGTGAGAAACAATTTGCTGAAAAAGTACTCTGTAGAGGCCATATTCGGGCTTCACATACACCCGAGCGTGGCAGAGGGGATGATTGCGGTAAACCATGGACCTATAATGGCCGAATGCGGAGAGATAAATATAAGAGTGAAGGGAAGAGGCGGACATGGGGCCATGCCTGAAAAGGGGATAGACTCGATATACGTGGCCTGCCAGCTTATAAACAGCTACCAGAGCATCATAAGCAGAAATATAGAGGCAGTCGAGGGCGGAGTCATAAGCGTAGGCAAAATAGCTGGAGGAGAGGCCAGAAACATAATGGCCGAGGAGGTGTGCTTTGAAGGCACTATCAGGGCATACAGAGAAGACGTGTACGAGACCATAAAGAGGCGAATATCAGAGATAAACAGGGGATTTGAGCTGGCCCATGGGGTGGAGATAGAGGAGTATATAGAGGATATGTACCCGGCGGTTGTAAACGACTTTGCGCTCTACAACAGGATGTTAGAGGCTTTCGAAGAAGAGGAGATAGAAGTGCTCAAGCCCATGATGATAGCTGAAGACTTCTCCTACTACCAGAAGGAGGTGCCAGGGCTGTTCTATATACTTGGATCTAGAAACGAGGAAAAGGGATATGCATACCCGCTGCATCACTGCAAGTTTAACTTCGATGAAAATGTACTTTACAGAGGCGTAGAGTCGCTTGTCAGGATTGCTAAAATGATGGGAGTCGCAGTGAAATAGCCGTCAAACAAAAATGCAAGAACTAAAAAAAAACTTGCAACACATATTGTCAATATCTATGGATTATGTTAGAATATTTTTAACAATTGAATACAATATGTAAAATAATAAACTGAGAAATCGATGAAATGCGAATAATGCACTATAAAAGATACAGTTTAAAAAGAGTCGGGAAAACATGTTCAAAAGAAACAATGAATGTTCTAGAGTTAAACTTGCAAGAATCGGTGCAGGTCGGATAAACCTAGAAAGAGGAGGAAAGAGCTAATGATGAAAGACGAGAAGAAGCTTTACAAGGATATATTTCCTTACAGCGAAGTGCCTAAGACGAGATTTGACAATGTACTTGTACCTATGGACCTTCAGGAAGAGGTCTGGGTTACAGACACTACATTTAGAGATGGACAGCAGTCGATGGCTTCATTTGAAGTGGAGCAGATATCTAAGATATTCGACTACCTTCATATAATAGACAATGGATCGGGGATAATAAGACAGTCGGAGTTTTTCCTTTACACAGATAAAGACAGAAAGGCTGTAGAGGTATGCCAGGAGAAGGGGTACGAGTTCCCGGAGATAACATCTTGGATAAGAGCCAAGGCTGAAGACCTTAAGCTTGTAAGGGATATGGAGATAAAAGAGACAGGCATGCTGATGTCGTGCTCAGACTACCATATATACGACAAGCTGGGAATGAACAGAGAAGAGGCTCTTAGATACTATGTGGAGATGGCGAGCAAGGCTATAGAGTACGGAATAAAGCCAAGATGCCATCTTGAGGACATAACTAGGGCAGATTTCTTCGGATTTGTAATTCCACTTGTACAGGAGCTTATGAAGCTTTCAAAGGATTCAGGTGTGGACGTGAAGATAAGAGCTTGCGACACATTGGGGCTAGGAGTTCCTTACAACGGAGTGGAGCTTCCAAGAAGCGTGCCAGCCCTTATACATGGTCTTAAGAACTACGGTGGAGTTCCGTCAAGGCTTATGGAGTGGCATGGACACAACGACTTCTACAACGTAGTCACAAATTCTGCGACGGCTTGGATGTACGGATGCAACGGTGTAAACGGAACTGTATTCGGGATAGGGGAGAGAACAGGAAACTGCCCTATAGAGGCCATGATGATAGAATATGGACAGCTGAAAGGCAATATGAAGAGCCTAGACCTTACGCATATAACTGAGCTTGCCAACTACTTCAAGTCTGAGCTAGGATATGAAGTACATGAAAAGACGCCTTTCGTAGGAGACGACTTCAACGTGACAAAGGCTGGGATACATGCAGACGGGCTTCTCAAGAACGAGGAGATTTACAATGCCTTCGACACCAGAAAGATACTGGGAAGGCCTCCGCTAGTGGCTGTAAACCAGTACTCAGGGATGGCTGGAATAGCGGCTTGGATAAATGGATACTTCAACCTTGAAGGAGAGGCGAAGTACGGCAAGAAGGACGAGGCCATCTTGCCTATAAAGGCTTGGGTAGACGAGCAGTACGAAAATGGAAGAACTACTGTGATCAGAAACGACGAGCTTAAGAAAGTAACACTAGAGCATATAGCTGAATTAAATAAATAGAAAAATTGGAGGGGATGTATTTGAAACTTACAGTTGCACAGAAGATAATAAAAGAACATCTAGTTACAGGAACTATGGAAAAAGGAACAGAGATAGGTCTTAGAATAGACCAGACTCTTACTCAGGACTCTACAGGGACTATGGCATACCTTCAGTTTGAAGCTATGGACGTAGACAGAGTTAAGACTAAGAAATCAGTTGCATATATAGACCACAACATGCTTCAGGCAGGGCCTGAGAATGCAGACGACCACGCATATATCCAGACAGTTGCCAAGAAGCACGGAATATACTTCTCTAAGCCTGGAAACGGGATATGCCACCAGGTGCACCTAGAGAGATTCTCAGTGCCAGGGCAGACTCTTATAGGCTCAGATAGCCACACACCTACTTGCGGTGGAATAGGAATGCTATCTATAGGGGCAGGCGGACTTGACGTTGCAGTTGCAATGGCAGGAGGAGAGTACTTCATAACTATGCCTTCTATGGTAAAAGTAGAGCTTAAAGGAAAGCTTAAGCCTGGAGTGTCTGCGAAAGACATAATACTTGAAGTGCTTAGAAACTTCACTGTAAAAGGCGGAGTGAACAAGATATTCGAATACTGTGGAGAGGGAGTTAAGTCGCTTTCAGTACCGGACAGAGCCACTATAACTAACATGGGAGCAGAGCTTGGAGCCACTACTTCTATATTCCCGTCAGACGAAAATACTAGAGCTTTCCTAAAGGCTCAGGGAAGAGAAGATGTATTCATGGAGCTTTCAGCAGACGAGGGAGCGGAGTACGACGAGGAGCTAGTTATAAACCTAGACGAGCTGGAGCCGCTAATAGCTTGCCCACACAGCCCAGACAGCGTTGTGAAGGTAGCTGAGGTAGCTGGAAAGAAAGTAAACCAGGTTGCCATAGGAAGCTGTACAAACTCATCTCTTACAGATATGATGAAAGTTGCCAAGATACTTGAAGGAAAGACAGTTGCAGAAGACGTTTCGCTTGTAATATCTCCTGGATCTAAGCAAGTTCTAAACATGCTTGCAGAGAACGGAGCGCTTGCCAAGCTTGTAGCTGCGGGAGCTAGAATACTGGAGAGCGGATGCGGACCTTGCATAGGAATGGGACAGGCTCCTAAGACTGACGCTGTATCGCTTAGAACTTTCAACAGAAACTTCAAGGGAAGATCTGGAACAGTTTCAGCAGATGTATACCTTGTAAGCCCAGAGGTTGCGGCAGTTGCAGCTATAACAGGAGTTATAACTGATCCAAGAGAGTATATAACAGACTTCAGCGACATAGCTATACCTGAGAAGTACACAGTAAACGACAACCTTGTAGTGAGCCCGGCGGAAGACGGAAGCAGTGTAGAAGTAGTTAGAGGACCTAATATAAAGCCATTCCCTAAAGGTGGAGCTCTTGCAGAGAACCTAGTTGGGAAAGTGCTTATAAAGGTAGAGGACAATATAACTACTGACCACATAATGCCTTCAAATGCAAAGCTGCTTCCTTACAGATCGAATATACCTTACCTTGCAGACCACTGCTTGGTGCCTTGCGACCCAGACTTCCCTTCTAGAGCTAAAGAGAACGGCGGAGGGGTAATAGTTGCAGGAACTAACTATGGACAGGGATCTAGTAGAGAGCACGCAGCGCTTGCACCACTTTACCTTGGAGTGAGAGCTGTAGTGGCGAAATCTTTTGCTAGAATACACAGACAGAACTTAATAAACAATGGAATTGTGCCTCTAGTATTTAAGAATGAAGCAGATTATGATACTATAGACTTATTAGACGAGTTGGAAGTCGCAAACGTAAAAGGTCAAATTTCTGGATCAAGCCTTGTGCTAGTGAACAAGACTAAAGGACTTGAGTACGAGATGGAGATAGACCTGACTGAAAGACAGCAGAAGATGCTAGAAGCTGGCGGACTTCTCAACTTGATGAAAGAAAGCAACAAATAGAGAAAAATCATTCAAATATAGATAATCGGGTCCAAGGGGCTTGATTATCTATATTTTGTATACTTAAGAAAAGGGTGGATAGAATTGGACGCCAGAGACAGAATATTGGATGCAAAAAAAATAGTGGTAAAGGTTGGGACGACTACCCTTACTCACGAGAGCGGAAAGCTAAACCTCAACAGGATAGAGAAGCTTGCAAGAGTTCTTTCCGACTTAAACAACAGCGGAAAGCAGTTTATACTGGTTTCTTCTGGAGCTATAGGAGTCGGGGTTAATAGACTTAATTTAGACAGAGCAGATATGACTCTGCCTGAAAGGCAGGCTTCGGCCTCAGTTGGACAGGCAATACTTATGAAGATATACCAGAAACTCTTTGGAGAGTACAATCAGACTGTCTCCCAGATACTGCTTACAAAAGACATAATGGATAACCTAGAGGGCAAGCAGAACGCTGAGAACACGATGAATACTTTGCTGGAGCTTGGGATAATTCCCATAGTCAACGAAAACGACACTATTTCTACTTTTGAAATCCAGTTTGGAGATAACGACACTCTTTCGGCTACAGTGGCTAGCCTGGTGGATGCTGATCTCTTGATACTTCTCTCAGACATAGATGGGCTCTTTACAGCTGACCCTAGGAAAGATCCAGATGCCAAGATAATATCAGTTGTAGAAGAGGTCACAAGAGAGGTTGAATCGCTTGCATCTGGAAGCGGAAGCGAGTTTGGAACAGGAGGCATGATCACAAAGCTGACTGCGGCCAAGATATGCGGAAAAGAGGGAATAGACACTATAATAGCCAACGGCGAAGACCCTTCCATTATTTACAACATATTAGATGGGGAAGAGATAGGGACGCTATTTCTCTCGCGCTAAATAAAGTTACTGAGACGGAAAAAAATATGTAAAAATCACTCTGTTTGTGGTAATATTTTTAAAAGTGATATACGGGAGGAGATTTTTTTGAGTACATTAAACGAGATAGGAAAGAGAGCAAAGGAAACCAGCTTTGTACTAGGCAAACTCTCTACTACAGATAAGAATGCGGCTTTAAAGAAAGCGGCAGACAAGCTGATATCTGAGTCGGAGAGGATACTAGAAGCCAACAGACTAGATCTTGAAGCCGCTGAAGCTAACGGTGTAAAGGGGTCCCTCTTGGACAGGCTTACACTAGATAATGAGAGGATAGAATCCATGGCAAATGGCCTACTAGAGCTTATAAACCTAGAAGACCCAGTCGGAGAAGTTCTATCTATGAAGAAGAGGCCAAATGACCTTGTGATAGGCCAAAAGAGAGTTCCACTTGGAGTAGTGGGCATAATATACGAAGCTAGACCTAATGTAACAGTGGATGGATTCGGACTGTGTTTGAAAACTGGAAATGCTGTCATACTGAAAGGCGGCAAGGAGGCCATAAACTCCAATATAGCCATAATAGACATAATACAGGAATCTCTTGAGGAGTCGGGAATACCTAGAGATGCTGTACAGCTTATAAAGAGCACCGACAGACAGTCTACAACAGAGCTTATGAAGCTGACAGAGTACCTCGACGTGCTTATACCTAGAGGTGGAAGTGGACTTATAAAGGCAGTGGTGGAAAACAGCACTGTGCCTGTGATAGAGACAGGAGCTGGGAACTGTCATGTATATATAGATTCTCATGCAGACGTTTCAAAGGCCATACCTATAGTGGTAAACGCCAAGACCCAGAGGCCGGGAGTATGCAACGCAATAGAGCATGTACTGATTCACAACGACAAGCTGGAAGAGTCGGCGCTTGAGATATACAAAGCGCTTTCGGAAAAAGGCGTGGAGGTAAGAGGCGACGAGAGATTCAGAGCCTATGCTAAAGACGCAGTGGAAGCTACAGAAGACGACTGGAAGACAGAGTACCTAGACTACATCATATCCATAAAGACAGTGGATTCTTTCGACGAGGCTGTTTCGCATATAAATGCACACAGCACAAAGCACTCTGAATCCATAATAACAGAGGATTACAGCAGCGCGCAGAGATTCCTAGACGAGATAGACTCGGCGGCTGTGTATGTAAATGCTTCCACCAGATTTACGGACGGATCGGAGTTTGGATTTGGAGCAGAGATTGGAATAAGCACACAGAAGCTTCACGCCAGAGGGCCTATGGGGCTTAAGGAGCTTACTTCGACCAAGTATATAATATACGGAAACGGACAGATAAGAGGATAAAAGCTTAAAATACGAAGAAGAGAGGTGTTTGGATTGAAGAAATTTAAAAGAATACTGGTTGCAAACAGAGGAGAAATAGCCATAAGAGTATTCAGAGCTTGTGCAGAGCTTGGAATAAGATCGGTGGCAATCTACTCGAAGGAAGACAAAAACTCGCTTTTCAGAACAAAGGCGGATGAATCATACCTTATAGGAAAGAACAAAGGTCCTGTAGAGGCTTACCTCAACATAGACGAGATAATAAGCCTTGCCCTTAAGAAAGGTGTGGATGCAATCCACCCTGGATACGGATTCCTTTCAGAGAACACAGAGTTTGCAAGAAAATGCGAAGAGGCGGGCATAGAGTTCATAGGGCCTACTCACGAGATGATGGACAGCCTTGGAGACAAGATAAAGTCCAAGATGGTTGCGAACAAAGTGGGCGTACCTACTATACCTGGTATAGAGAAGGCAGCCAAGACAGAAGAAGAGGTAAGAGAGTATGCAGAGTACTGCGGATACCCTGTAATCCTTAAAGCCGCTGCAGGCGGTGGAGGAAGAGGTATGAGAATAGTCAGAACTCCTGAAGAGCTAATACCTGAGTACCACAGTGCCAAAAACGAAGCCAAGAAGGCTTTCGGAATAGACGACATATTCGTAGAAAAATACCTTGAAAAGCCTAAGCATATAGAGGTGCAGATACTTGGAGACAAGCACGGAAACATAGTTCATCTCTACGAGAGAGACTGCTCTATACAGAGAAGACACCAGAAAGTTGTGGAGTTCACGCCAGCGCTATCAATAACAGAAGAGCAGAGACAGAACATCTGCGCCGACGCAGTCAAGATAGCTAAAGCTGTGGACTACAGAAGTGCGGGAACAGTTGAGTTCCTTATGGACGTAAACGGGGACCACTACTTTATAGAGATGAACCCTAGAATACAGGTTGAGCACACTGTAACAGAGATGGTGACAGGAATAGACATAGTTCAAAGCCAGATACTAGTTGCGGAAGGGTACAGCCTTGACTCTGAGATGATAGGAATAGAGTCTCAAGAGAGCGTACAGCCTAGAGGATTCTCTATACAGTGCAGGGTTACGACAGAAGACCCTCTAAACAACTTCGCTCCTGACACTGGAACTATAGACATGTACAGAACAGGTTCTGGACTTGGAGTTAGACTTGACGGAGGAAACGGATTTACAGGCGCTGTCATAAGCCCTTACTACGACAGTCTTCTTGTAAAGACGACTTCATTCGGAAGAAACTTCCCAGACGCAATCAGAAAAGTAAAGAGAGCGCTTAAAGAGCTTAAGATAAGAGGCGTCAAGACAAATATACCGTTCCTTATAAACGTGCTCAACCATTCAGACTTTGAAGCGGGAATCTGCGACACTGGATTTATAGAGAACAACCCTGAGCTATTCAAGATAAGCACAGAGGCAGACCTTGAGCTTAGACTGCTTAAGTATATAGGCGAGAAGTCTATGAACACAAAGTCAAGGGAGTTTATGGAAAAGTTCGATGTTCCAGTTATCCCTAAGGTAGAAGTGCCTGCAGATCTAAGAGGAACAAAGCAGATACTTGACGAAAGAGGACCAGAAGGCCTTGTCGAGTGGATAAAGGGAACTAACAGACTACTTCTTACGGACACTACTATGAGAGACGCTCACCAGTCGCTTATGGCTACACGTGTTAGGACAAACGACATGGTGAAGATAGCGAAACCTACATCGGTTCTAGCTAAAGACCTTTTCTCGCTTGAGCTTTGGGGTGGAGCTACTTTCGACGTGGCGTACAGATTCCTGAAGGAGTCTCCATGGGAAAGACTTGAACTGCTCAGAAAGAAAATACCTAATATCCTGTTCCAGATGCTGATAAGAGGGGCGAATGGAGTCGGATACAAGAACTATCCAGACAACGTGATAAGAGACTTTATAAAGGAGTCTGCTGAGACTGGAATAGACGTATTCAGAGTTTTCGACTCGCTCAACTGGCTAAAGGGAATGGAAGTAGCAGTAGACGAAGTCTTGAAGACTGGAAAAGTGGCTGAGGCCTGCATCTGCTACACAGGAGATATCCTGGATGACAGCAGGGACAAATACACTCTTGACTACTATGTAAAGACTGCAAAAGAGATAGAGAAGATGGGAGCCCACATACTTGCTATAAAAGACATGGCGGCGCTTCTAAAGCCTCATGCTGCAAGCAAGCTTGTAAAGGCGCTTAAGCAGGAAATAGGAATACCAATCCACTTCCACACTCATGACACAAGTGGAAATGGAGTTGCATCTGTGCTGATGGCGGCAGAGGCCGGAGTCGACATAGTTGACACTGCATTCAACAGCATGGCAGGACTTACAAGCCAGCCAGCGCTTAACTCTGTAGTTGCAGCGCTTGAAAACACTGACAGAAGCACAGGTCTTTCGTTAGATGGACTTCAGGAGATATCAGACTACTGGAGCGCTGTGAGACCAGTTTACTCTCAGTTCGAGTCTGGACTCAAGTCTGGAACTACTGAGATATACAAGAACGAAATACCAGGCGGACAGTACTCAAACCTCAAGCCGCAGGTGGAGAGCTTCGGAATAGGACATAGATTCGAAGACGTCAAGAAGATGTACAAAGTTGTAAACGACATGCTGGGAGATATAGTAAAGGTTACTCCTACTTCTAAAGTAGTTGGAGACATGGCCATATTCATGGTTCAAAACGACCTTACTCCAGAGAATATATACGAGAAGGCGAAAGACATGTCTTTCCCAGATTCAGTTGTATCTTACTTCCAGGGAATGATGGGTCAGCCTATAGGAGGATTCCCAGAGGAGCTTCAGAAGCTTGTGCTTAAAGGGGAAGAGCCTATAACTTGCAGGCCAGGAGAGCTATTAGAGCCAGAGGATTTCGATGCAATAGAGAAGTATCTGACAGACAAGTACAAGATTGAATTCAGTAAGAAAGACGTGCTTGCATACGCGCTCTACCCTAAGGTGTTCGAGGAGTATGTGGAGTATGTGTCTAAGAACGGAAGCTTCACAAAGATGGGAAGCGACATCTACTTCTACGGACTGAACGAAGAAGAGACTTGCGAGGTGGAGATAGAAGAAGGAAAGGTGCTTATAATCAAGCTTCTTGAAATAGGAAGACTAGATGATCAAGGTTATAGAACACTTTACTTCGAGGTAAACGACACTAGAAGAGCTATAAAGATAAAAGACGAGAACAGCATAATAGCGGCTGGAATAACAGTTCAGGAGTCTAGAATGGCTGATCCTGACAACAAGAAAGAGATCGGAGCCAGCATACCTGGTACTATAATAAAAGTGCTTGTAAGCGAAGGTGATGAAATCAAAGCCAACCAGACTGTTGCAGTTATAGAGGCCATGAAGATGGAGACAAACGTGGTTGCTTCAGAAGATGGAGTGGTAGAGTCTGTGCTCATCTCTCCAGAGCAGAGCGTAAAATCTGGAGAACTGCTTGTTACACTTAAGTAGGTAGATAGAGGAAAGTGAAAGGCTATTGAGACGAATTGAGTTTCAATAGCCTTTTTATCTATGAATACATTTACACGATAATATAAATCAAGTAGAATAAATATGAAGGTTTTTCTATTTTGTAACATATTGAAATAGTTAAGATTTCGTAAAATATAAGTGATGGGAGGAAATAGACTTGAAGAGTTATATTGGAATATTTACGCTGCTCTATGCCTTCTGGATAATTCTTTCCGAAAGGGTTGAAGTTGAAAGCTTGACAGTTGGAGCTGTAGTATGTGTAGGGGTACTACTTTACAACTCCAAGATAATAGAGCGAAAGCGAAAGTCCAGCTTTAAAAAAGTATGGCTTTTATTTAGGTTTGTCGGGGTACTCTTAAAGGAAATAGTCATATCCAACTTCCAGGTTGCTGCCATAGTGCTAGGGAGAAAGTTGGAGATAGATCCTCAGGTTTTCGAGTACAGAACGGTGCTTAAAACAGACAAGTACAGGACAGTGCTTGCCAATGCAATAACGCTTACGCCGGGAACGATAACTCTAGCCATAGATGGCGACAATCTCACCATACATGGGCTGAGAAAAGAGAATATAGATGGCGTGGTAGACTCCGAAATCGAAAAAATACTTATCCAAATTGAAGGAGCTTAGAATGGACGAAAAAATACTCATATCATCTACTATAGCGTTGTCGATTACTATAGTGATCTGCTTTATAAGGGCCATAAAAGGACCTGAGCTGGCAGACAGGCTTATATCTATAAACGTAATCGGGACGAAGACGATTGTACTTATATCCGTGGTGTCTTTTATAATAAAAGAGTCCTACTTCATAGACATAGTGCTGGTATATGCGCTTATAAGCTTTCTGGGATCAGTCGTCATATCCAATTTGATATCTGAGGAGGGAAAGAGATGAAAACTGTAGTAGTGGCACTGCTCTTGTACGGAGGAGTATTCTTCTTCCTTGTGGGGAGCATTGGCCTTATAAGGTTTCCTGATGCACTCACTAGAGCACATGGAGCGGCCAAATGCGATACGCTAGGAGCGATGCTTTCGCTTTCGGCACTTGTGGTATACGATGGGATAACCTTTTCAAGCTTCAAGCTCATAGTGACTATAGTATTTCTCTGGCTGACAAATCCTACGGCAACGCATCTAATAGGAAATAGCGTGTTTTCAAAGACAAAAGGGATGGGGGACTAGGGATGGAATTGTTTTCAATTGTAATGATACTTTTTTTAATAGGGGCAGCTATAGCTGTTTCACTTATAAAGGACATGCTGGGAGCTATTATAGTTTTCATGGTCTACAGCCTTATAATGGCCATACTCTGGGAACAGCTGAACGCGCCGGACCTCGCCATAACAGAGGCGGCAGTGGGAGCTGGGGTCACAACCATACTTTTTGTGATAAGTCTTAAGAGGATTAGGGGAATGAAGAGATGAGAAAAATACTTGCAGCCATTCTGACAGCGACTATAATAGGAATACTTCTCTTGGGGGTGGATGAACTCCCAGAATTCGGAAATCCAAAGAACCCCACAAACAACTACGTTTCGGAGAGGTATATAGACAAGGGGATAGAGGAGACCGGAGCCAAGAACATAGTGGCCGGCGTAATCCTCGACTACAGGGCATTCGACACTTTCGTGGAAGCCACAGTGCTGTTTACATCTATAATAATAATAATCAGCATACTTAAGCCAGATTCAAGAAAGCCAAAAGAGGACGGTGAGGAGAGTTGATCTTAAGAGAGATAGGGAAGACGATACTTCCCTTTATACAGGTATTTGGTGTATACGTAATACTATTTGGGCATATATCGCCGGGAGGAGGCTTTGCAGGTGGGACTATACTCGGCGCGAGCCTCATACTTTCCAAGATAATAGACAGCGAGCATAGATTTACTAGAAGACTAAGCTTCAAATTGCTCCTTAGGACAGCTACAATCTGCATAATGACATATGGAATTGTAAAGGGATATAGCTTTATAACAGGCGGAAGCCATATAGACGCTCCGCATCTACCTAAAGGCGTTGCGGGCAACATACTAAGCGGAGGATATATACTGCCTCTTAACATAGCTGTCGGTATAATCGTGGCTATAACTATCTACATTTTCTACAATCTATTTAGCGAAGGGGAATTCTAATGATAAAGCTTCTAGATAACTACGTTGAGACAGGAGCCATAATACTATTTGGAGTGGGCTTTGCCACTATGCTTATAAACAGCAATCTCATAAAGAAGATAATAGGCATGAATATAATGGACACGGCCATATTCCTGTTTTTCATAGCTAAGGGCTATATCCCGGGCAAAGAGGCGCCGCTTGTTGTGGGAGACTACAAAGGCGTGGAGGCGTATATAAATCCAATCCCAACATCTCTTATGCTTACAGGGATAGTTGTGGCTGTCAGCATGACGGCTTTTTTGCTTGCGCTGACTGTGAAGATAAACGAGAAATACGGAACTATAGAACTAGACGAAATATTGAAAGGAGGCAGAGATGAAAGTAGATAGCTTTCCACTGCTGATGGTACTGCTGTTTTATCTGTCGGCATTTATAACTATACTGATTTACAAAAATGAGATAGCGAAGAAAATAGCCATGTGCTCATCTGCTGTAGGCGTAGTTCTTTCGTTTTTCGTGATGATGGAAACAGTGCGAAACGGAAGCTTCATATACAACGCAGGTCATTTCGAAGCGCCTTGGGGTATAGAGCTCTATGTTGGAAGGATAGAGGGCATAATAAGCTTTGCACTCATGTGCATATACCTGCTCATAAGCTGGAGCTCTCTTTACATCATAGACGCAGAGGTAGACGAGAGCAGAGTCAAGCTCTACTACTTTCTCTGCAATATACTTATAGGCTCTGTGATGGGGGCTGTGTTTACAAACGACATATTCAACGCATTTGTATTTATAGAGGTGGGAACGCTTGCATCTTGCGGCATAATAGTGGTCAAGAACCAGAAAGAGAACTACTTGGCCACGCTCAAATACCTTATACTCAGCAGCTTGGGGTCGGGACTCTTTCTGATGGGGGCTTCATTTATATACTCGATAACTGGAAACCTCAACTTAAGCTATATAAACGCCGAGCTTTCCAAAGTCAGCGGCGACTACCCTACAGTGATACTCATAGCCACAGGGCTTTTCACGGTGGGACTTGGGATTAAAAGCGCTATGTTTCCGCTTCACACCTGGCTTCCAGACGGGCACTCCTCTGCACCTACGAGCTCTTCAGCACTGCTATCGGCCATAGTCTTGAAGGCCTTTGTGCTTCTCTATATAAAGATACTCTACAGAGGCATAGGGGTGGACTCTATGGAGATAGAGCTTGTATTTGAAATACTGCTGGTGCTTGGAAGTGCCGGAATGATAGTGGGATCTCTTATGGCCATAGCTCAGAAAGAGCTTAAGCGGATGATAGCCTACTCTACAGTTGCGCAGATGGGGTATATCTTCTTCGGAATAGGGCTTGGAACAAAGTCAGGACTTGCCTTTGCGATCTACCATATAATAGCCCATGCCTTTGCCAAGAGCATACTCTTTATAACGGCAGGCAATATGGTCAAAAAGGCCAAGAGCAAGTATATAGAGGATCTCCACGGCATAGGGAGAGAGATGCCTCTTACTATGGGTGTGTTTACTGTAGCTTCGCTTTCAATGGTGGGGATACCTATACTGCCAGGGTTTGTGAGCAAGTGGAATCTGGCTCTTGAGACAATAGAGCTTGGAAGATATGTGCTGCTGGCTGTTGTGCTTGTGAGCGGGCTCTTAAACGCACTCTACTACTTCCCGTTTGTAATAGGCGGGTACTTCAGAGACAAGAAGTCAGGAGAGCTGGACTACAGCCGAAGGCTTTCGCTAAAGGAGAGGATACCTCTCTACATCATGACTGCGGGCATGGTATATGCAGGGGCAGCTTCGAACGAGATAATAGAGCTGTTTAAAGCTGCATTAGGCTAAGAAGGCGAGGTGAGAATATTGACAAATTATCTGATACTGGGACCGATACTGTTTCCGATGGCGATTGCCATAGCCATGATATACATGAATTTCAAGACAGAGAAGCAGAGAAACATAGCGGCGGTTTCGCTTGTCGGCTGCAATCTGCTGATACTCCTGCTGGCTTCAATATACGGAGCAGAGCGGTTTGACCTGGTCAAATACAACGAATTTATAAACATATACTTCAGGATAGACAAGCTGAGTCTGCTGTTTGCCTTTCTAGCGTCGATTCTCTGGTTTTTTGCGACGATATACTCCACCAAATACATGAGTCACGAGGGTGGAGAGAAGAAGTTCTATATATTCTATATAATGACGCTCGGAGTCACTATGGGTATAGCTTTCTCCGGGAATCTATTCACGCTCTACATTTTCTACGAGCTGTTGACGCTTTCCACTTACCCTCTAGTAATCCACTCGGGTACAGAAGAAGCTCTGGAGAGCGGAAAGAAATACCTGATATACTCTTTCCTTGGAGCGACTATGGTTGTGACGGGAATGCTCTTTATCTACAGCTACACCCACAACCTGGACTTCACTCCGTTTGGAGTTTTCGGAGACAACGGGGAGATACTGGACGGGAAGCTCCTCTTCGTATACGTGATTACTTTTCTGGGCTTTGGAGTCAAGGCGGCTCTTGTGCCGTTCCACTCATGGCTTCCTAACGCCATGGTGGCCCCTACACCGGTGAGTGCATTGCTGCACGCCGTTGCGGTAGTTAAATCTGGTATTTTCGCCCTTATAAGGATAAGCTACTTTATATTCTCTCCACTTATAATCAAACAGATAGGCGGACATATATTCCTGATAACACTTATAGCCATAACAATACTCATGGGGTCTTTCTTGGCGCTGCACCACGACAACATAAAGAAGAGGCTTGCATACTCCACTATCAGCCAGCTGGGATATATACTGCTTGGAATAGCCCTTATGAACAAGGACTCTCTTATGGGAGGACTTCTTCACCTCATAAACCATGCGCTGATAAAGATAGTGCTCTTCTTCTGCGCTGGAGCTATATACTTCAACTCAGGCAAGAAGAACATAAGCGAGATAAAGGGCATAGGCAAGAAAATGCCTATAACCATGTGGTGCTTTGCTATAGCGTCTATCTCGCTTGTGGGGATACCGCCTACAAACGGGTTTGTAAGCAAGTGGTACTTGGCGCTTGGAGGCCTCAACGAGGGCAGCCTTCTGTTTGTGGCCATACTGCTTATAAGCGCTTTCTTTACAGCATCCTACCTCATGCCAATAGTCGTAGTGGCATTTTTCGGAAAGCCTGAGACAGAGGAACAGAAGAGCCAAGAGCTTGAGATGAAAGACTTGAATGAAGCTCCTATTGCAATGCTAGTTCCGATAGTAACTCTTACTGTGCTTATAGTCCTTACGGGGATATTCCCCAATCCGATTATAAGGTATGTTGAGAGGCTTGTGATGGAGATAATATAAGGAGGCGAGGCTATGTACTACAAGGTTTTACTTATGACTCTGCTTGTTCTGCCAGCCGTGGGAGGTGTACTAGCCTTTCTCATAGGAAGAAAGAGCGAGAAGGCCAGAGACTTTTTCAACGTGTTGCTTACAGGGATGGAGTTCTTGATACTGACGTCTATGTACAGCGAGGTCAGAAGAAACGGCATAGAGATATCGGTTCCTGACGTAATGGGAACGGGATTCCACATAAAGCTAGACACAATGAGGTATATATTCACTTGGATAACTGTATTTGTGTGGTTTTTGACGACTGTATACTCCACTCAGTACCTTATAAACTACAAGAACAGAAACAGGTACTACGCTTTCTTCCTGCTGACACTTTCAGCTACAGTCGGAGTCTTTGTATCTGAAAACATAGTGAATCTGTTCACTTTTTTCGAGATAATGTCGTTCACTTCCTATATACTGATAATCCACGACGAAGACAGGTACGCTCTAGACGCTGGAAAGTCCTATATAGGTATGGCAATAGGAGGGAGCCTTATACTCCTTATGGGTATCTTCCTGGTGTTTGACTACACCGGAGCTATAGACCTATCGGATATACAGAAAGAGATGGCTCTTATGGGGGATATCAAGTACTTTATAGCAGGACTGCTGCTTACGGGGTTCGGAGTCAAGGCATCTGCTTTTCCACTTCACGTATGGCTTCCTAAAGCCCATCCTGCGGCACCCACTCCTGCAAGTGCTATACTTTCAGGGATACTGATAAAGACGGGGATATTTGGCATCATGATAGTGGCCATAAATATAATGGGCGGAGACGAGAGGATATCATATGTGCTCACCACTATAGGCATGATAAACATGGCTCTCGGAGGCATTCTAGCCATGTACCAGAGAAATATAAAGAGCGTATTGGCCTACAGCAGCATGAGCCAGTCTGGCTATATAATATTCGGAATAGGGCTTGTGGGAATACTGAAAGAGGATGGGTATATAGCGGTGTACGGAGCCCTTTACCATATAGTCAACCACGCCATATTCAAGGTGCTTCTGTTCTACGTGGCAGGACTTATATACATGGTGCTACACGAGCTGAGCATAAACAAGATAAAGGGATTTGGAAAGTACAAGCATTTCCTGAAACTGCTCTATTTAATAGGTTTTTTCTCCATAATAGGTATGCCCGGCTTCAACGGCTTTGTCAGCAAGACAATACTGCATGAAGCGCTGGCTGAGGCGCACAGTATAACCCATAGTGCATACTTCACGGTGGCCGAAGTTGTGTTTACGGCGAGCAGTGCGTTCACAGTCGCTTACCTCTCTAAGATATTCTTCTCGGTATTTATGTACGACAATCCAAAGTACCAAGGCCAGCACAAGCGGTTCATAACCAAGAGGGCACTTCTCCCAATTGCGGTGCTAAGTGCATGCACGCTCTACATCGGGTTGAAGCCTGGTTTTGTGATGGAGATAATATCCGAGGCGGCCAAGTCGTTCGGAGTCGAGGGAACACATGAGCTTCACATATACTCATCGCACACTGTGGCAAGCTCCCTGAAGACGATTGGAATAGGGATAGCTGTGTACGTGCTCTTTATAAGAGGGTATCTGCTGAGGAATATAAACGGCACTATAGACTATATAAACCCTTCGCTTGAATGGTTCAGCCTTGAGAAGAACATATACAAGCCTATGATACTTGGTATATACAGATTTGGATCCAAGCTCTTCCACGCAGTTGACAACATCTTTATAGGAGGCGCTACAAAGATAACGGGGTCTATTGAAAAAGTACTCATAAAGGAGATAAGTCCTGTGGAGATCAAGAGAAAGCTTTACATGATGGTCAGAGGCCTTGACAGCGCAGTAGGCGACCAGATAGACTTTGAAAAAATCACAGTGAGAGAGCTTATACTGAATGCAAGACTTAGACTAAACAGCATAACCTACTCGCTCTTTATATTCGCCATAATACTGAGCGTAACTCTACTGCTTTTGATGCTGTACTATTAGGCCTGTTGAAAACAGACGAGTTTTATTGTATAATTACTAGACAGATGAAAGACGGACCCCTGCCGGACTAGCGAGCAGGGGTGTTTTTTACATATTAAAAGGAGGCCGTGAAAATGAAGCTTTTAGAGGAAAAGATAAGAAGCGAAGGAAGAATTTCAGAGGGAGGAGTGCTCAAGGTAGACTCATTTCTGAACCATCAGCTAGACGTTGAATTCTTGAACGAGATGGGAAAGGAGTTCAAGAGACTTTTTTCAGATGTAGAGATCACAAAGATACTGACAATAGAGGCTTCAGGAATAGCTATAGCCAGTATAGCTGCGCAGTATTTCGGAAACGTGCCAGTCGTATTCGCGAAAAAGACAGAGTCCAAGAACCTAGACGCCGACACTTACGACAGCGACGTGTTCTCTTTTACAAAGGGCAAGACTTACAAGATAAAGGTTTCAAAGAAGTACATGAACAAGGGCGACAAGGTGCTTATACTAGATGACTTCCTAGCCAATGGCTTTGCGACTCTGGGCATGATAGACATAGTCAAGAAGGCTGAAGCCGAGGTGGCTGGAGTAGGGATAGTCATAGAGAAGTCTTTCCAGTCTGGAGGAAAGATACTGAGAGAGCTTGGCGTGAACCTTCACTCGCTGGCTAGAATAGAGTTTGACGAAAAAAATCAGATAATATTCAATGAAAATGATTAACAAACAAAGGTCTGAATAGTATAATAGTATTGTTATAATACATACAAGTAAAACGGGGGATTATGATGATACTAGATTGGAAACGCTTTTTGCTTCCGTATGAGCAGGCTGTAGAGGAGCTGAAAGTCAAGTTCAAGAGCATTAGAAGCGAGTACAGAAAGATGGGGCAGTATTCTCCTATAGAATTTGTGACAGGTAGGGTAAAGGCCATGTCCAGTATAGTGGAAAAATCTGAGAGGCGCAATATACCGCTTGACCGCATAGAGGAAATGGAGGACATAGCAGGTATAAGGATAATGTGCCAGCTTGTAGACGACATAGAGAAAGTGGTATCGCTTATAAGGGACAGGGACGGAAAAGACCTTAAGATAGTCTATGAAAAAGACTATATAGAGAATATAAAAGAGAGCGGATACAGAAGCTACCATATAATAGTCAGCTACAGAGTGCAGACAGCCATAGGCGAAAAGGAGATTCTAGCCGAGATACAGGTCAGGACACTCGCCATGAACTTCTGGGCTACAATAGAACACTCCCTAAACTACAAATTCAACGAGCAGATTCCAGAGGACATAAAGATGAGGCTTAAAAACTCGGCCGAGGCGGCTTTTCTCCTAGACAAGGAGATGTCAGAGATAAAGGACGAGATAATAGATTCTCAGGGCATGTTCCAGCAGAGGTCTTCCATAATAGCGGATATACTGTATAGGATACAGGATCTGTATTCTCTAAATATATCTAGAGAGGACCTGGAGAGCATAGAAAACGAGTTTTGGAAGGTAAAGAGCAATAAAGACCATGCAGAGATAGAGGAATTCAAAAACAAACTAGATGTCATGATAAAAAACAAAAAGTCTTAGGAGTCCCTAGGACTTTTTTGTTGGACTTGAGTGGGGAGGAGAAATAGCTTTGAAAAAAACATACATCGTCATAGACAGCACTTCTTACGCCGAGGCGGAATTTATAGAGAAGCACGGAATAGAGGTGGTTCCGCTCTCTGTAGAGCTAGGCGGAGAGGTGTTCAAGGAAGGCCTCCCGGGGACTTACGGGGAATACTACGAAAAGCTGAAAGCTTCAGGTGAGTTTCCGACTACATCACAACCGGCCGTAGGCGACTTCCAGCAAGCTTATGAGAGGCTGTTCGAAAGAGGCGCAGACAGAATACTTGTAATCACATTCTCTTCGGGACTGAGCGGCACAAACAACAGCGCCAAGTTGGCGGCCGACCTTATGGAAGGCAGAGAGATAAAGGTGATAGACAGCTTTACGGCGGCCGGGATATACAGGTATATAGTGGAGAAGAGCGTGGAGCTTCTAGAGAGTGGCGCTGAGCTTGAGGATATAGAGAGCGAAGTGAAGCGGATAAGAGACTCGAGCAATATAGACTTGACGGTCGATACGCTGGAGTACCTGAAGCGCGGAGGAAGACTGACAAATATACAGGCCATGGTAGGAAGTCTGTTGAGCATAAAACCAGTAGTATCTCTTCTTGAGGGAAGGCTCTTAGGCAACGGAAAGTTTCGCGGGAAAAAGAAGGCGCTGAAAGAGATAGTGGACAGGATACCGGAAAACCCTGTACATATAACAGTCCACCATGTGCAGTGCTTAGAGGAGGCTAGGAAGATAGCGGACGAACTAGCGGAGAAGTACATAGACACGGAGATAGTCATCTCGGAACTTGGACCTGTCATAGGGTCGCATCTTGGACCAGGTGGAATTGGAGTGTGTACAGTGTATAAAAAATAGCCAGACATATGTCTGGCTATTTTTTAGATAAACTAAGTATAAAGTCCTCGTATTTTCTAAGGTTGTCCTTAGAGTAAGCATCTTTCCAAAGGGTGGCTCTCAAGATCTTGTCTGACTCTTCGTCGAGATTCTGGAAAGAATCTGTATAAAGCTTGTTGAATATATTAGTGATATAAAGACCTGCGTCAAAATCCTCAAGCTCGTCTATTTTGTTCAGCTCGATAGTCTCTTTCATCTTCTGCTCTAGCTTGGCTAGGAATTCAACCTTATCTTCTTTTGAAGCAACCAAAATATCTCCCCCTAAATAAATCTTTGTAAGTAGATTATACACTAAAAATTGCACAATTGGAAGATTAGCAATAAGGGTATATAATAGGAGAAGATAGAGAAATAAAGAGGGGTGGATATGTTGAGCATAGAGGCGGTAAACAAATACTATATATCAGATGGGAAACTTTTAGAGATAGAGAATACAGCGGAGTTCAAGTCTATAAGAGGACCTCTTGTGTACGAGGTAAACAGAGTTATGGACGGAGTGGTGCTATTTGAAGAGGGGCATGTCAAGAGGCTCAAGGACTCGCTCGAGATGCTGGGGCATGAGATGCAGTACTCTGAAGAACAAGTGGATCAGATGATGGCCCAGCTTATAGAGGCCAACGAGGTGGAGAACCAGAACATAAAGATAGTCTACGGCAACCTAGAGGACAGAGAGCACAAGATGCTGCTCTACTTTGTGAAGTCTCATTATCCTGACAGAAGCGTGTACTCGAAAGGTGTAAAGACAATACTGTTTGAGTCCGAGAGGGAGAACCCTAACGCCAAAGTGGTAGACCAGAGCCTTAGAGACAGGATAAACGAGAAGATAGCAGAGGAAGGGGCCTTCGAGGCACTTCTGGTGGATGAAAATGGATATATCACAGAGGGAAGCCGCTCCAACTTCTTCTATATAGTGGACGGAAAACTCTACACTCCGCCGGCCGAGAAGGTGCTGCTCGGGATTACAAGAAGAGAGGTTATAGCGGCCGCGCAAGAAAGAGGCATAGAGCTCGAGGAAAAGCCACTTCGCGCAGCAGATATAGAGAGCGTAGACGGGGCTTTTGTGACAGGCACTTCGATAGATGCGCTTCCGATAGCTCAAGTGGGAGATATAATGCTCGACACGGCCAATAACGAGATTATGAAGAGCATAATAGAAGGGTACAACAAGAGGGTGGAAGACTATGTAGCAAAAAAGAAGACCGATTAAGGTCTTCTTTTTTATGCTTCTTGGTCTATCATCTTGTTTATGGCGTCTAGATATGCCTTTATGCTCGATTCGACTATGTCTGTACTAAGCCCTCTTCCAGTGAATGACTTGCCATCGCTGCTTATCTTTACAGTGGCCTCTCCCTGCGAGTCGTTTCCTTCTGTGACTGCGTCTAGCGAGAAGTCATCAAGCGTGAAGTCTAGATTGACTATCTTGTTTATGGCGTTGTAGGCCGCATCTATAGGGCCGTCTCCTGTGGCCACTTTCTCTTTGACTTTTCCGTCACGCTCAAGCTTCACCACAGCTGTAGAAGTTATGGAAGATCCGCTGTTTATCACGAAGTTTACAAGCGATATAGCCTCAGGCGAAGAGATGGACTCTTTTCTGACTATGGCCTCTAAGTCCTTGTCGTATATCTTCTTTTTCTTGTCTAAGAGTACCTTGAACTGCTCGAAAGCCGAGTCAAGCTCTTCTTGCTCCAAGCTGAAACCTAGAGACTCAAGCCTGTCTTTGAAGGCATGTCTTCCGGAGTGCTTTCCAAGCACCATATTGGTCTTTGAAAGCCCCACAGACTCAGGAGTCATTATCTCGTAAGTGGTTCTCTCTGCAAGCATTCCATGCTGGTGTATTCCAGACTCGTGTGCAAAGGCATTTTCTCCGACTATGGCTTTGTTAGGCTGAACAGAGACACCTGTTATAGAGGAAAGTAACTTGCTGCTCTTCATTATCTCTGTAGTGACTATTCTAGTCTCGGCTTTGAAGAAATCAGGTCTTGTGTTAAGGGCCATTACGACTTCCTCAAGCGCAGCGTTTCCAGCTCTCTCTCCGATTCCGTTTATAGTACACTCAACTTGAGTGGCTCCAGCTCTTACAGCTGAAAGACTGTTCGCAACTGCCATTCCAAGGTCATTGTGGCAGTGGACAGATATGTCGGCCTTGTCTATATTAGGCACATTGTCTTTAAGGTGCTTTATGATGCTGAAGTACTCCTCAGGAGTTGTATATCCAACTGTGTCAGGTATGTTCACAGTAGTCGCTCCCGCCTTTATGACCTCTGTTACCACTCTTGTCAAGAAGTCAAGATTTGTTCTAGAGGCGTCCTCTGCCGAGAACTCTATGTCAGAGCAGTATTTCTTGGCGTACTTCACCATGTTCACAGCTCTTTCAAGCACTGCGTCCGGCTCCATTTTCAACTTGTACTTCATATGGATGTCTGAAGTGGCTATAAAAGTGTGGATTCTAGGGCTTGCAGCGTGCTTAAGCGCTTCCCAAGCCTTGTCTATGTCTTTCTCAAGCGCCCTTGCAAGGCTGGCCACAGAGCAGTTCTTTATCTCTTCGGCCACAGTCTTTACAGACTCGAAGTCCCCAGGCGAAGCTATGGCGAATCCCGCCTCTATTATATCTACGTTCAATCTCTCAAGCTGCTTTGCAAGCACTATCTTCTCCTTTAGGTTCATAGTGCATCCAGGAGACTGCTCCCCATCTCTCAAACTAGTGTCGAATATCTTTATTCTTTTAGACATTGTGTTTTCCTCCGTTTCCGTATTCGTAAAATAAAAAAAGCCCGTCCTTACAACAAAATAAGGACGGGCGTATATTCCCGCGGTACCACCTTAATTACAGCTTCCGCTGTCTCTTAGGATGTCTTTAACGCAGACCAGACGTCAGACCCTACTGGTGTTTCAGGTCTGAGGCTCAAGAGTGAGTGTAATTATCCCAAGTGTCAGTTTTCACCATCCACCGACTCTCTGCAAGCTTGGAGTTAAGTACTTGTCTCTTTCACAGCCATTTATTAACGTTAGAAGTATTCTAGCAATAAAGGCATCTAAAGTCAAGAGGGAAATTTTCAAAAAAAATGGGTCTCAGTTGACATATGATAAATTCGGTAGTAGAATTCTAGTAATATAAAATTTAAAAAACACAAGAGGAGGTGGCATAGATGCTTGTTGCAGAAGCCATAGTAAAATGTCTAGAGAGAGAAGGTGTTGAAGTCGTCTTTGGATATCCAGGTGCACATATAGCTCCTATATACGACGTAATGAGGGAGCGAGGGATGAAGCATGTGCTCGTCAGAAACGAGCAGTCGGCAGCCCACAACGCCAACGGATACAGCAGGGCAAGTTCCAAAGTCGGCGTATGCATGGCTACCTCAGGGCCGGGAGCTACAAACCTCATAACTGGAATAGCAACTGCATATATGGACTCCGTTCCTATGGTGGTTATAACAGGGCAGGTTCCGCTTAAGCTGATTGGAACAGATGTATTCCAGGAAGCCGACATAATAGGAGCTACAGAGCCTTTTACCAAGTACAACAGACTTATACAGAGCAAGGAAGAAGTGCTTGAAGCCATAAAAGAGGCTTTCCACATAGCTAGAACGGGAAGGCCGGGTCCGGTGCTGCTGGACATACCAGAGGACATTCAGATAGAGAAGCTTGAAAAGTTCGAATACCCTGAAGAAGTCAACATAAGAGGCTACAACCCTGTGTACGAAGGTCATGTTGGACAGATAAAGAGAGCTGTATCCAGGATAAAGAAAGCCAAGAGGCCTGTGATATGCTCAGGTGGAGGGATTATAAACGCCGACGCCAAAGAGGAGCTCCAAGCCTTTGCGGACAGGCTGGGCATACCTGTAGCTACTACTTTTATGGGCACGGGAAGCTACCCTACAAGAGGAGAGAACTATATAGGAGCTGTGGGCACTCATGGTGATATATATGCAAACAAGATAGTCTATGAAGCCGACCTCGTAATAATAGTGGGATCAAAGGTTTCAGACAGGTCGAAGCTAAGCAATATAGCTGACGCTGCGACGATAATCCATATAGATATAGACTCGGCCGAGATAGGCAAGAACTTGGACGTGGACATACCTGTAGTGGGTGATGCAAAGCAGATAATAGCGGAGATAGACAGCAGGATAGATTCGCTTGACATAGAGGGCTGGAGAGAACAGGCCAAGTCTCTGAAAGAGCAGTATAAGCGTGAGGTTACAGTTACAAAGTATGTAAACCCTATGGAGGCCATGAAGTTTGCCTCTAGGAATATGGGCGAAGACCTTATAGTCGTTACAGACGTAGGTCAGAACCAGTTCTGGGCCACTAAGAACTTCGAGATGTACGGCAAGAGAAAGCTGCTTGGCTCGGGCGGGCTTGGAACTATGGGATACAGCTTGCCGGCTTCGATAGGGGCCAAGTTCGGATCTCCTGAGAGCGAAGTCATATGCACAGTGGGAGACGGCGGAATTCAGATGCTTCTGGCTGAGCTGGGAGTCATAACAGAGGAAGAGCTGGACATAAAGATAGTGGTCTTCAACAACTCGAGGCTTGGAATGGTGAGAGAGCTTCAGGACAAGAGGTATGGAAAAGGCAATACAAGCGGAGTTGTATTCGAGAAGTCGCCTAATTTCGTGAAAATAGCGGAGGGCTATGGAATCGAAGGGCGAAGGGTTTCTACAGACGAAGAGTTCAGAGAGGCCTTTCTAGAGATGATGAAGTCAGAAAAGGCATTTTTGATAGAGGCAAAAGTCGAAACAGAGTTTGAAACATTGTAGGGGGTGTCTAAAATTAAACATATACTTTCAGTGCTAGTGGAAAATCAGTCAGGTGTGCTAAGCAAGATTTCAGGGCTTTTTACAAGACGAGGATACAATATAGACAGTCTTTCAGTAGGAGAGACAGAAGATCCAGAGATATCTAGGATGACCATAACTGTAAGAGGAGACGACCAGATAGTCGAGCAGATAGTAAAGCAGCTTAACAAGCTTGTGGACGTGATCAAGGTAGTGGAGATAGAAGCTTCAGAAGCTGTGTGCAGAGAACTACTGCTCATAAGGGTCAAGGCGGATCCAGACGACAGACCGGCCATAATAGGCATAGCCGATATATTCAGGGCCAAGATAATAGACGTTCAAAGCGACAGCCTTATACTCGAGCTTACAGGAGCGGAGGACAAGCTGGAGTCGTTCACAGAGATGCTCAAGCCTTACGGCATACTGGAGTATAACAGAACCGGAATCACGGCTTTGAAGAGGGGAAAGTTTGTCAAATAGATAAAAACAGTTGACAATACAAAATGTAATGGTATATATTGATTGTATGGACAAGATATTCAGGAGGGTGCGATTATGAAAGAGCTTATAAACAAGTTCATTGAGAATCAAACTTCATATTACCTTTATTTTTTTAGCTGGGGCTATTACTTTTTTAGCGCCGGAGCTTTGTCATACAAAAAAATAAGCGGTAATACGACTGATGGGTCTATAGATGGAATATATGCATACGTTTAAAACGCCGGTACAAGGTGTTTATATTTCGGATAAGTGAATTCAAAGAGCCTCATTGCGGAGGCTCTTTTTTAATACTATTTTATAGGGGGAGAAGACATGATAATAGTTCTAAAAGAAAACACGTCAAAGGAAGAGAAAGACAAGCTTATAGCCAAGATGACAGAGCTAGGGCTGAGAGTGCATGAGTCGGAGGGCAGCAGACATCATTTAATAGGATTGGTAGGTGACACTAGCGTGATAGATAGAGAGCAGATAAAAGCAAACAGAAGTGTAGAGAGTCTTGTGCAGGTGCAACAGCCTTACAAGCTTGTAAACAGGGCGTTCCATCCGGAAGACACGATTATAGACGTAAACGGAAGCACAGTAGGCGGAAACAAGATAGCGATTATGGCGGGGCCTTGCTCGGTGGAGAGCGAAGAGCAGATACTCACCATAGCCAAGTCCATAAAAGAGACAGGGGCCACTTTCCTAAGAGGGGGCGCGTTCAAGCCTAGGACTTCACCTTACAGCTTCCAGGGAATGGGCGTAGAGGGGCTGGAGCTTCTAAAGCTTGCAAAGGCTGAAACAGGACTTCCTATAGTGAGCGAGATAATGTCAAACGAGTACCTAGACAGATTCATAGAAGACGTGGACGTGATACAGGTAGGGGCTAGAAATATGCAGAACTTCGAGCTGCTTAAAGAGCTTGGAAAGACTAACAAGCCGATACTCCTGAAGAGAGGCCTTTCTTCTACAATAGAGGAGCTGCTTATGTCTGCCGAGTATATAATGGCCGGAGGAAACAAGGACGTGATACTCTGCGAGAGGGGAATCAGGACTTTCGAGAACTTCACTAGAAACACACTAGACCTAAGCGCCATACCGGCGATCAAGAAGCTTTCGCATCTTCCTGTAATAGTGGACCCAAGCCACGCTGCTGGAATGTGGTGGATGGTAGAGCCTCTTTCAAAGGCAGCTGTAGCAGTTGGAGCAGACGGACTTATGATAGAGGTTCACAACAGCCCTGAGACGGCTAAATGCGACGGACAGCAGTCCATAACTCCTGAGAGATTCAAAGAGATAGTGGACAAGCTTAGAAAGATAGCGGAGATAGAGGGAAAAACTATATAGAGGTGATGCGCATGGACTTTAATGTGAAGATAGCGATAGTCGGACTTGGGCTTATAGGCGGGTCCTACGGATTGGCGCTGAAGCAGATGGGTTTTAAAGACGTCCGAGGAGCTGATATATCGAGCGAAGTGGTTGAAAAGGCGAAGCAGATGGGAGCCATAGACTGTGGCAGCACAAGGCTTGAAGATATTATCCCAGAAGCGGACCTGGTAGTATTCTCTGTATACCCGGAGCTTACTACAAGACTCATAGTGGATAATATGGACAGCTTCAAGAGCGGGGCGATTCTGACAGATGTGGCTGGGATAAAGGAAAAGCTGATAGCTGACATAGCACCACACCTGAGAGAGGATGTGGACTTCGTGGCCGGGCATCCCATGGCCGGAAAAGAGACAAGTGGAATAGAGTCGGCAGACCCCGGTATATTCATAGGGGCGAACTATATAATAACTCCTACAGAGCAGAACAAGAGAGAGAACATAGAGCTTGTAAAAGAGATAGTGAGGGGAATGGGCTTTAAAAACGTGGTAGAGACTAAGCCGTCCACGCACGACGAGAACATAGCCTATGTAAGCCAGCTTCCGCACATAGTGGCCGTGGGGATGGTCAACTGCAAAGACGTAGAAGACGTATCGCTATTTGCCGGCGGAAGCTACAGGGACACCACAAGGATAGCTAGGATAAACGCCGAGCTCTGGAGCGAGCTCTTTATAGAGAACAGGTCTCACCTTGTGGAGCAGATAGATCTCTTTCTAGATTACACAAAAAACATAAGGGATGCGATAGAAGCCGAAGACTCAGCGAGCCTCAAGGAGATGCTCAGAGAATCGCATAGCAGAAAAGGGGAGATAGTGGATGAAAAAGCTTAAAATAGACCTTCCAGAAAAGCAGTACGACATACTCATAGAGAAGGGCCTTAGAAGGCAATTTGGCTCAGAGATAAAAAAACTGTATACTAATAAAAAAATATTTATAATTACAGACCAGAACGTATATAATATATATGGAGAAGAGTTCGAGAAAGACTTGAAGTCGAATGGATTCGAGCCTTATTTCACAGTGGTGGAGCCGGGCGAGAAGAGCAAGTCCATAGCGGTGCTTGAGAGCGTATATGACTCACTGTTGGACAAGGAAATCACCAGGTCAGATATGATAGTTGCCCTTGGAGGCGGAGTAGTCGGGGACTTAACGGGCTTCGTGGCAGCAACGCTTCTAAGGGGAATAAGGTTTATGCAGATACCTACTTCGCTATTGGCGCAGATAGACAGCAGCGTAGGCGGGAAAGTGGCTGTAAACCTGGAAAAAGGCAAGAACCTTGTCGGCAACTTCTACCATCCGGACGCAGTGCTGATAGACCCTGAGATGCTGTTGACGCTTGAAAAGAGGTATTTCTACGACGGAATGGCCGAGGTCATAAAATACGGTTGCATCAAGAGCGAAGAGCTCTTCAGAATGCTTGAGTCATACGTGACGGAAGAGGAATTCTTCGACAACATAGATGATATAATATACAGATGCTGCGACATAAAGAGGGCCGTGGTGGAGGAAGATGAAAAAGACACTGGAAACAGGATGCTGCTGAACTTCGGGCACACTCTAGGGCACGCTGTAGAGAAATGCTTCGGATATGAAAAGTACACCCATGGAGAAGGCGTTGCAATAGGCATGTACAATATAACGCTTAGGAGCGAAGCGAAGGGCGAGACAGAGGCAGGAGTGGCTGAAAGCATAAAGTCGCTGCTTGTGAAGTACAAACTGCCATACGAGATGCCTGAGATGGACGAAGAGGAAGTGAAAAAGGCCATCGGGCTCGACAAGAAGAGCAGCAGCGGCAGCATAACGCTTATACTTGTAAAGAGGATAGGAGAGAGCTACCTTAAAAAGATAGCCAAAGAGGAGATAGTAGACTACATTTAAAACGATTGGGGGATTTAGCATGAAATCAGTCAAGATAAACCCTATGACTCTGGAAGGCGAGATAAACATACCGCCTTCTAAGAGCATGAGCCATAGAGCGATAATATGTGCAAGCCTTTCGCGCGGAGAGAGTCTGATACATAATATATCTTATTCGGACGATATAATAGCGACTATAGAGGGGATGAAGGCACTTGGAGTAGAGGTGTTGGAGGAGATTCTAGACCAAGACACAGGCACATACAGCCTCAGGATAAAGGGAGTGGAGGAGTTCAAGCTCCAGAGCGACTCTGTAAACTGCAAAGAATCTGGCTCGACCATAAGGTTTCTAATACCGATACTGATGCTTGCAGGAGAGAAGTTTAATATAACTGGAGAGGGAAGGCTTGTAGAGAGGCCACTTGACACCTATTACAGGATATTCGATCAGCAGGGTATAAAATATGCAAATACAGGAGGCATTCTGCCGCTTGAAATAGAGGGGTGCTTAAAGCCGGGCACTTTCAGCATAGAGGGCAATATAAGCTCCCAGTTTATAACTGGACTTCTGTTTACACTGCCTCTTTTGGACGGCGATTCAAGGATAGTCGTAACAGAGTCGGAGCTTGAGTCTAAGGGCTATGTGGATCTGACTATAGACATACTCAGAAAATTCGGCATAGAGATAGAGAACAGGGATTACAAGGAGTTTTTCATAAAGGGAAACCAGAGCTACGTAAGCCGCGAGTACAAGGTGGAAGGAGACTACTCTCAGGGCGCTTTCTGGATAGTGGCTGGACTGCTTGACGGAAAGATAGTATGCAACGACCTGGAAAAGTCTTCTCTTCAAGGCGACAAGGAAGTCGTGGAGATAGTAGAGAGAATGGGCGGAAATATATCGGTATCTGAAGACAGCATAACAGTGGAGAAGTCGGAGACTAGAGGGACTGTCATAGATGCTTCCCAGTGCCCAGACATAATACCTGTGCTCAGCGTACTGGCTGCGCTAAGCGAAGGAGAAACCAGAGTTATAAACGGAAAGAGACTCAGAATAAAAGAGTCGGACAGGATAACATCCACTAGAACGGAGCTTGAGAAGCTAGGAGCCGACATAAGAGAAGAAGGCGACGGGCTTGTGATAGTAGGAAAGCCTATGCTTGAAGGCGGAGCGGTGCTGGACAGCTGGAACGACCACAGAATAGCCATGGCCATGGGAGTGGCGTCCATAAGGTGCAAGAAGCCTGTAGAGATAACGAACAGCGGTTCTGTATCCAAGTCCTACCCTCACTTCTGGGAGGACTTCAAGAAACTAGGAGGTGTGGTAGATGAGCGGAATATGGGGTAGCAACTACAAGCTTTCAATCTTCGGGGAGTCACATGGAAAGGCCATAGGCATGGTTTTAAACGGGCTTCCGGTGGGGATAGAGCTCGACATGGAGCAGATTTCAAAAGAGATGGAGAGAAGAGCTCCAGGAAGAGACAATCTCTCCACACCTAGAGTGGAGGGCGACCAGTTTGAGATAGTCAGCGGGATACTCGACGACACCACTACGGGGGCGCCGCTTTGCTCTATGATCTGGAACTCAAGCCAGAGGTCTAAAGACTACAGCCATATAAGGTATGTGATGAGGCCGGGGCATGCAGACTACCCTGGATTTGTGAAGTACAAGGGGTTCAACGACTACAGAGGCGGAGGGCATTTCTCTGGAAGGATAACTGCGCCTGTGGTCTTTGCTGGAGCGGTGGCCAAGCAGATACTTGCCAGAAAAGGCATAACTGTAGGGGCCCATATAAAGAGCATCGGGTCAGTCAGCGAAGAGTCTTTCGACGCTGTGAACTTGAACGCCGAGACGCTACTGGAGCTTGCCAAAAAGCCTTTCCCGGTGATAGACGAAAGTGCAGGAGAGGCCATGAAGCAAGTTATACTGGAGGCCAAAGAGGAGCTTGACTCTGTAGGCGGAACGGTGGAAGTAGGCGTCACTGGGATACCTGTGGGGATAGGAGATCCGTTCTTCGACTCGGTGGAGAGCAAGATAGCGAGCCTTGTGTTCTCGGTTCCGGGGACCAAAGGGCTGGAGTTTGGAGCAGGCTTTGCCATAAGCGATATGAAGGGCTCCGAGTCCAACGACGAGTACTATATGGACGGAGATGCTGTAAAGACATATACAAACAACAACGGAGGCATTACAGGGGGAATTTCAAACGGAATGCCGATAGTATACTCTGTGGCGATAAAGCCCACTTCTTCTATATCCAAGAAGCAGAGGACTATAGACGTGAAAGAGCAGAGTGAGACGGAGCTTGAAGTGCACGGCAGACATGACCCTTGCATAGTCCACAGAACGGTTCCTGTGCTGGAAGCCATAACGGCCATAGCGATACTTGACCTAATGCTTGGAACGGAAGGAGCGAGCGGATTTGAACCTAGATGATATAAGAGTGCAGATAGACGAGATAGATGAGAAGCTGACGGCGCTCTTTGAAAAGAGAATGGACTTGGTGCTCCAAGTGGCCAAGTACAAAGAAGAGACAGGGCAGAAGATATTCGACAGCGAGAGAGAGAAAAAGGTCATAGATAAGAACAAGGGATACCTCAAGAACAAGGCGTACGAGAAGTCGCTAGAGGACTTCTACAACGACATGATGGCTATAAGCAGAAAGTTTCAGGCCAAGCAGATATTCTCAAGCGATATAGAGGATATATCGGACTCTGAAGTCGAGAAAATAGTGAAGCTGGCTAAAACCAGAAAGGCAAGCCCTAAGGTGTGCTACCAGGGAGTGCCTGGAGCCTACAGCGAAGAGGCCCTTATAGCTACTTTCGGGCCTGACACAGAGAGGGTAAACGTAAAGGAGTTTGAAGACGTATTCAATAAGCTTCAAGAAGAGGATATAGACTACGGAATACTCCCTATAGAGAACTCCTCCACAGGGAGCATCTCGGAGGTCTACGACCTTATGAGGGAATACGGATACTATGTGGTGGGAGAGACGAGCATAAAAGTGGACCAGAACTTGCTTGGAGTTCCCGGAACTTCGCTAGAAGACATAGCGGAAGTCTACTCACACCCTCAGGGGCTTAAGCAGAGCGAGGAATTCCTAAAGCAGCATGGCGACTGGAAGCTGGTGCCTTTCAGGAATACGGCCGAAAGCGCAAAGCTGGTGAGCGAATCCGGCTCCAAGGAGAAGGCAGCCATAGCCAGCAGAAGAGCTGCTGAGCTATACGGACTCGAGGTAGTAGAGCCTAGCATAAATTACAACAATAACAACCACACAAGATTTGTGATAATAGGGAAGAACTTGGAGATAAACGACGACGCCAACAAGGTCAGCATAATATTTGCGGCACCTCACAAAGCAGGGGCTCTTTACGGAGCGCTTAGCTATTTTGCAGAGAACAATTTGAATATGCAGAGGATAGAGTCCAGGCCTGTGATAGAGAAGTCGTGGGAATATTTCTTCTATATAGACTTCGAGGGCAATCTGAAAGACGAAAACCTGAAGAAGGCCATAGTTGAGATAGAGAGGAACAGCACCTACTTTAAACTCCTTGGAAACTACAAAAGCCATATATAGGGGACTGCGAGGAGGAGACATGAGATTGAAGGAACATATAATACTAATTGGAATGCCGGGCTGCGGAAAGACCAGCTTTGGGAGAGACATTGCCAAGCAGCTAGGAGTAGAGCTTTACGACACTGACGAATTCCTAGAAAAGATGCAGGGCAAGAGCATACCAGATATATTCCAAGAAGAGGGCGAAGACCGCTTCAGGAAGTACGAGACCGAGTCGCTGAGGGCCGTGCTAAAGAAAGGCCCGGCTGTAATAGCTACAGGCGGAGGAATAGTGAAGCTTCCTGAGAACAGGGAGCTGATGAAAAACGGTGGGACTGTGGTATTTATAGACAGGCCGCTCGACAATATATTCTCTGACGTAGACACGGAGTCGAGGCCGCTTCTTTCGCAGAACAAGGAAAGGCTTCAAAGCCTTTACGAAGAGAGGTATGATCTCTTCGTTGAAACGGCAGACTTGAGAGTCGTGAACGACAGGTGCTACGAAGAAGTGCTAGAAGAGATAGTGGAGACTGTAAAAGACATAGTGGAAGGGGCTGAGTAACTTGAAGATACTCGTAATAAACGGACCCAATATAAACATGCTTGGAATAAGGGAAAAGGACATATACGGATCTGACAACTTCGAGAGTTTGAACGAAGGAGTGGAGGAAAAAGCTAGAGAGCTTGGGCTCGAGGTGGAGCTCTACCAGAGCAATATAGAGGGCGAAATAGTGACGAAGATACAGCAGGCTTATGGCGTGTTTGACGGCATAGTCATAAACCCAGGGGCCTACACCCACTACAGCATAGCCATACTGGATGCCTTAAAAGCTGTCTCGATACCGACTGTAGAAGTGCATATAAGCAATATACACAAGAGGGAAGAGTTCAGGAAGAAGTCCGTGACTGCAGAAGCCTGCATAGGGCAGATTTCAGGACTTGGAGTATACGGCTACAGCCTTGCGCTTTCAGGCCTCAAGCAGTACCTCTCGGAGAGGAAATATCTGCTTGACAGATAGACATATGTAAAATATAATGTATGGAATAGACAACTGAATAAAACTCATCAAGAGAGATGGAGGGACTGGCCCTATGAAATCCGGCAACCTGACTTGCAAGTCGAGGTGCTAAATCCAGCGGTATAGCCGATAGATGAGAAGTGAAAACTCCTTTCGGCGAAAGGAGTTTTTTTGTACAAAATTACAGAAGAGAGAAGGGAAGTATATGCCAATAGTAATACCTAGCGCACTGCCAGCGTACAAGACGCTTACAGACGAGAATATATTCATAATGGGCGCCCAGAGGGCGAAAGAACAGGACATAAGGCCGATAAAGATAGCCATACTGAATTTGATGCCCACCAAGATAGAGACAGAGACTCAGCTTTTAAGGCTGCTTGGAAACACTCCACTTCAGGTGGAGATAACGCTGCTCAGAACAGCTAGCTACGAATCCAAAAACACCGCGAAAGAGCATCTGGGAAGCTTCTACACTACTTTTGACAAGGTTAAAGACAAGCGATTCGACGGCATGATAATAACAGGGGCGCCTGTAGAAAATATGGACTTTGAAGACGTAATATACTGGGAAGAGCTGAAAGAGATAATGGACTTCACAAAGACTAACGTGACATCTACATTCCATATCTGCTGGGGAGCTCAAGCGGGGCTCTATTACCACTACGGAGTGGAGAAGTTCAACCTTCCTAAAAAGCAGTTCGGCATATTCAAGCACAAGACAAACGAGAAAAAGATACAGCTTCTGAGAGGGTTTGACGATGAGTTCTATGCCCCGCATTCAAGGCATACAGGTGTAAAGACAGATATGATACTCCAAAACGGAAGGCTTGAGATATTGGCTCATTCGGAGGCGGCAGGCCCATATCTGATAATGGGAGATGACGGCAAGCATATCTTCGCCACAGGACACTCTGAATACGACCAGTACACGCTCTACGGAGAGTATATGAGGGACTTCAACAAGGGGCTGGAAGTCGAGCTTCCAGAGAACTACTTCCCGGAAAACGACACTGATAAGGCTCCGCCTGTAATCTGGAGAGCGCATTCCAATCTGCTTTTCTCCAACTGGCTGAACTACTACGTATACCAGCAGACACCGTTTGTGCTTTAAGAGAGCAGATTATGCTCTCTTTTTTTATGCTGAAAATATGCTATAATATTTACGAGGTGGGACGATGCTAAAAGAAATAGAATACAGAGAGATAGACGAAGGTCTACTGAAAAAAAGATATATACTTGTGGACCTTAGAAGCCCAAAGGAATACGCTGAGTTCACTATTCCGGGGGCTATAAACATACCGATTTTCGACAATGCGGAGAGGGAGCTTATAGGCTACACCTATATGAGGGATTCCATAGAGAAGGCCAAGACCATGGGAGTCAACATAGTGGACAGAAAGCTTCCAGAGATATACGAGCAGATAAAGAAGCTAGAAGACGAGTACAGCTCCATAATCTGCTTCTGCGAGAGAGGCGGAATGAGGAGCACTTCGCTTGTAGGGCTGCTCTCAAGTCTAGGA